>CAYJSC010000034.1:0-3505 GCA_964372475.1 uncultured Gammaproteobacteria bacterium
GGTGCCCTATTCGTCCTTTAAAAAGGATATTGCCAAGGTTTTACTGGAAGAAAAATATCTAGGTAATGTAGAGAAAAAAAGGGATTCTAAAAGCAAAAAATTAGATTTGGTTTTATCGCTAAGATACGAAAATAAAAAACCCGTGTTAAGCGATATTAAACAAGTTTCGAAAACCAGCCTCAAAGTTTACGTTTCCCATCGTAAATTACCAAAAATTTTAGGCGGCCTTGGTACGAGCGTCATTTCTACACCACAAGGAGTGATGTCCACGAGAAAAGCGAAGAAAATGAAATCAGGCGGAGAAGTTATTTGCCATATTTGGTAAAAAATATGAGTAGAATTGGTAAATTACCGATAAGTATACCCGAAGGCGTTACCGTGAGTAGCGGAAGCGATGTTATCGAAGTATCCGGGCCAAAGGGTAGTTTAAAACAAACAATTGTTTCCGGAATTACGGTTACGACAGAGGGAAAAAACGTTTTGGTGCAAAGAATTAAAGACGATAAAAAAACCAAAGCGCTACATGGTTTATATCGAAGCCTGATAAACAACATGCTCTACGGGGTTGATAAGGGCTGGAGTAAAACCCTAGAACTGACAGGCGTTGGTTATAAAGCGCAAATTAGCGCTGATGATTTAGTTTTAAGTCTCGGTTTTTCCCACCAGGTTAAATTTAAAAAGCCGCCAGGCATAACATTTACGATTTTAGAAAAAGAGGGAAGAATTATCATTTCGGGTTTCGATAAACAACTCGTGGGAGAAACAGCCGCCAAAATAAGAAGACTTAGGCCGCCAGAACCATATAAAGGCAAGGGGATTCATTATTTAGGCGAAAAGCTTAAACACAAGGTTGGTAAATCAGCTAAAACCATTGGGGCGATAACTAAGTAGGTTTATCTTAAATATTATATGGCTAATGATCAATTTTTAAAACAAAAAAGACGAGCCAAACGGGTGCGAGCGAGACTAGTTGCTGACGGTGTCAGACCAAGACTTTCGATTTATCGTTCGAATCGCTATATTTATGCCCAAATAATTGATGATTCATCGGCTAAAACTTTAGTTTTTGCTCACCAAGCCGAGGTGGCAGGGGGGAAAGAGAAAAAATTGTCAAAAAGCCAAAAAGCCTACTCTGTTGGCAAAATTCTCGGAGAGAAGGCTAAAGCCCAAAAAATTAAAGAAGTTATGTTTGACCGAGGTAAGTATAAATTTCACGGCCGGGTTAAGGCCCTAGCCGATGGGGCCAAAGAAGCAGGATTAAATTTCTAAGAAATGAGAAGGAGTATTTATGTTTAATCAAAGAGGCGAGATCAAAGAGTTTGAAGAAAAGGTTGTTCAAATCAATCGCGTTTCTAAAAAAACCAAGGGTGGAAACAGAAGAGGTTTTTCGGTTGTTGTGGTAATAGGTGATAAAAAAGGACGTGTCGGAGTAGGCTTAGGACAGGCACCGGAAGTTGTAAACGCGGTTAGGAAAGCCTCGAGCTACGCCAAGAAACACCTTCTTCAGGTGCCACTTTCAGGCACGACGATTCCCCATTTGGTGAGGCTAAAACTTGGAGCGGCAGAGGTTTTATTAAAGCCGGCGCCACCAGGTTCGGGAGTTATCGCTGGCGGTGCAGTACGCGCAGTTGTGGAACTGGCCGGGATTCGGGATATTTCTTCTAAAGTGTTAGGCACCAAAAACCAGGCGAGCAACGTCTATGCTACACTAGAAGCTCTGAGAAGACTTAGATCCCTAAAAGAGGAAAAAACCAAAGAATAAATAGAAAATCTATGAAACTTAATACTTTACCAAAAACCGTTATCAAAAAGAAAAAGAGAGTCGGTAGGGGTCATGGTAGCGGACGAGTAAAAACCTCAGGCCGCGGTACCAAAGGGCAAAAAGCCAGGGGTAGCATCAAACCAATGTTTGAAGGCGGACAACTTCCACTTACCAAGAGGCTGCCTTTCAACCGGGGTAAAAGGAGAAATAATCCTTTGGCCAAAAACCCCCTAGTGATCAACGTTAAGCGTTTAAACCAGCTTCCGTCGGGAACGGTTATTACCAATGAAACCTTAATAAAATACGGTATTTTGGCTAAAAACTGCCAAAACGAACCGGTTAAAATTTTAGGGGAGGGTGAGTTAAAAGTTGCCTTGACTGTAAAATTACCGACGTCGCGGGGAGCAAAAGCAAAGATTGAAAAAGCAGGCGGGAAAATAGAAGTCGAATAAAACTTATGAAAAAAATCCTAGAAGTCTTTATTAACGCCGTCAAAATACCCGATCTTCGACGAAAGATAGTTTTTACCGCGATCATCTTAATCGTTTTTCGCGTTTTTGCCCATTTGCCTATCCCGGGAGTAGATACAGTAGCGTTAAAACGTCTTTTTAATAGTAATCAGCTGCTAGGACTATTGGATATTTTCTCCGGCGGCACGCTGGCTAACTTTTCCGTTATGGCATTGGGATTAAATCCCTATATCAATGCTTCCATCATCCTGCAGCTTTTGACCATG
Organism: uncultured Gammaproteobacteria bacterium; assembly: GCA_964372475.1. Classification (GTDB taxonomy): domain Bacteria; phylum Patescibacteriota; class Microgenomatia; order JACPZF01; family JACPZF01; genus JACPZF01. The sequence continues at coordinate 2,499 of CAYJSC010000034.1, forward strand.
GTTTTCCCCCGTCTAGAAGAATTATCTAAAGAAGGGGAATTTGGACGAGCCAAAATCAATCAGTACACCAGATTTCTTACGGTTCCTTTGGCAGCCCTGCAAGCTATCGGCATGTATGCCATCTTAAAAAGCCAAAATATTATCGGTGTCTTATCGCCCCTAACCTTGGTCGCGATGATTCTAACGATGACTGCCGGATGTCTTCTTTTGATGTGGCTAGGTGAGTTAATATCGGAAAATGGCGTCGGAAATGGGATCTCTCTTTTAATCTTCGTCGGCATTGTCGGAAGACTGCCGGTTATTTTTGGTCAAACACTCTCCATTTTAACGGAAGAAAAAATTATTAACGCTTTGGTTTTTTCTGTCTTTGCCCTTTTTATTATTGCCGCCATTGTGGTCGTGAATGAGGGAACTAGACAAATAACCGTTTATTACGCCAAACGCATCAGAGGAAACCGTCTTTACGGCGGTCAAACGACCCATCTTCCCCTGCGGGTTAATCAGGCCGGAGTGATACCAATTATTTTTGCCGATTCCCTAATCCTTTTGCCTTCCATGCTGGGGAGCTATATTGAACAAATGCCAAATCAGCAAGTAGCCAATATTGCGCGAAGTTTCGTGCAAGTTTTTGATCCCGGCGGCATCGTATACAATGTCACTTATTTTATTTTAGTAATCGGGTTTACCTATTTTTATACCGCGGTTACGTTTAATCCGACTAAAATCGCGGACGAAATGAGAAAATATGGCGGTTTTATCCCTGGGGTAAGACCGGGAGTACCGACTTCTAATTATTTAAATTTCATTTTAACCAGAATCACTCTGGCCGGCGCCGTCTTTCTGGGAGTTATTGCCATTCTTCCTTTTTTAGCGAGAAATATAACCAATGTGGCATCATTAACGATCGGCGGTACCGGTATTTTAATCGTTGTCTCGGTAGTTTTGGAGACGACCAAGGTTTTAGAAAGCCAAATTGTCATGCGGCGCTATGATAAATTTTTGGAATA
>CAYJSC010000034.1:3605-6866 GCA_964372475.1 uncultured Gammaproteobacteria bacterium
ATTGGTATTTCCGGCGCGGGAAAAGGAACCCAGGCTGACATGTTGGCCAAGCGGTATGCTTTGGAACACATCTCAACCGGAGAGCTTTTTCGTCAGGAATACGAGTCAAAAAGTCCGGAAGGAATAGCCGCCTATAGTTATTGGAGTAAAGGGAATTGGGTGCCTGATAGAGTAACATTTGCTCTTTTAAAACTCCACTTAGATCGGGCCAAAAACGGCTTTGTCCTAGACGGCTTTCCTAGAACCCTAGCGCAATGCCAGATCCTGGGTGATTATCTTTCCCAAAAGAAGCAAAAAGTAGACTTTGTTATTTATTTAAAAGTCTCCGAAGACGAAGCAATTAAAAGACTGCAAAAAAGGGCAAGGGTTGATGAGCAAGACAGGGGTAAAAGTCGGGAAGACGAAACGGAAGAAATTATTAAAAAACGATTTGCATCTTTTCAACAAAGTATCACGCCCGTTTTAGATTTTTACCAAAAAGATGGAGTTTTAAAGGAAGTTAACGGAGAGCGAAGCATCGAAGAAATTTTCGCCGAAATGGTAAATATCACATCGAGTCTGACTCGATCATAAAAAAAACAATTTGTGATTATAATTCTTATCGGACCGCCAGGAGCGGGAAAAGGAACCCAAGCCAAACTTCTTTCGCAAAAATACCACCTGCCACATTTTTCGATAGGAAAAATACTACGCGAAGAAATTGAAAAGGGTACCAAAGAAGTAATGACCGCTTGGGGATATTGGGGGAAGAGGGGAATAAATGTACCAAGCCGGATTTCGTTTGCGCTCCTTAAAAAATATTTGGCTAAAAAATCTGATTTTATTTTAGATAATTTCCCCCGGACGAGAGAAAATCTCGTTGATTTAAAAAGGTACTTTAAAAAAAGAGATCTTATAGTTGATTTCGTTTTCCATTTAGGAATTGACGAAAACGAAGGCGTAACGAGGCTTTTAAAAAGAGCCAGAATTGATCAAAAGAAAACCGGAAAAAAGAGGCTGGATGAAACCAGGTCTTTAATAAAAAAAAGATTGACGATAGGTTATAAAAAGGAAATTGGAGAGATCATTAAATATTTTAATAACCAGAAAGTTTTATTTTTTTTAAACGGCGCCAAAGACAGACAAGATGTTTATCAAAATATTATAAAGATCATCAAGAAACGTGACAAAACAAAAGGATAAAATAGCCAAAATGATTGCCGGCGGAGCTATTCTTTCTCAAATTATGGAAGAAGCTCTAGATTTTGCCCAGCCGGGAATCAGCACCTTACAAATTGAATATTTCGTGCGAGAAAAAATGGCCAAATATCAAGTGGAGCCGTCCTTTACCAAGGTACGCAATTATCAATATTATATTTGTGCCTGCGTTAACGACGTAGTGGTTCACGGTATTCCTACTAATGATCAGCTAAAACCAGGCGACATCTTAGGATTAGATATTGGGGTTTTTAAAGACGGGTATCATACCGATATGTCATGGTCGAAGCTAATAAAAGAATCAAATGAGGATAATACCAAATACCAAAAGCAGAATTTATTTTTACAAACCGGGCAAAAAGCACTTCTTCAGACGCTAGAGGAAGCAAGATTGGGGAAAAGAGTCGGCCACATCAGTAAGACCATTCAAAGAGTAATTGAAGACGGAAAATTTTCGGTGGTTAACGATTTAGTCGGCCACGCGGTAGGTAAAAATTTACACGAGTATCCGCAGATACCTGGTGTTTTATCTAAAAAAATAGAAGAAACCGAAGAACTCGAAAACGAGATGACGCTTGCTATTGAAGTGATTTATACCATGGGGGGATCAGATATTGTCTATAAAAACAATGATGGCTGGACGATTGCGACCAAAGACTATAGCGTAGCGGGGCTTTTTGAAGTTACGGTGGCCATTACGAAGGATCGGCCTTTGGTGTTAACACCATTTGATAGGTTGTTAAATCAACAATAACTTAGTATAATTAGCGTTATTGCTGATTACTCAGTCAGCAATTTTTGTTGTTTGGAAAAATATATTTATGGTTCATCAAGGTACATTTGAAGTAGAAGGTGTCGTTACTGAAGCATTGCCCAATACGCTTTTTCGCGTGCGTCTAGAAGACCAATCGATGGTACTTTGTCATATTTCCGGAAAAATGCGGATGAATTTTATTAAAATTCTTCCCGGAGATAAAGTCAGACTGGAAATGACGAAATACGATAAGGCGAAAGGGCGTATAGTTTTTAGGTATAAGTAACCCAAGTCACTTAAGATTCCTAGGTTACTTATAATTAATTAATATGAAAGTACAAGCATCGGTTAAAAAACGTTGTCTCAAGTGTAAAACTATCAAAAGAAGGGGCGTTGTTTACGTTATTTGCCAAAATCCTAAGCATAAACAAAGACAGGGTTAAAATTTATGGTACGTATTGCCGGAATTGATTTAAACTTAAGTAAACGAATCGATATTGCCTTAACTAAGATTTATGGAATTGGTAGATCTAACGCGCAAAAGATTTTAAAATCGGCCGATGTTTTGGCTCATAAACGTACCAAGGATCTAAATGAAGAAGAAGTAAATCGTATACAAAAAATAGTCGATAGAATCAAAGTAGAAGGTGATTTAAGAAGAGAAGTTGTCGATAACATCAAAAGATTAAAAGAGATAGGTTCATACCGAGGTATGCGTCACAGTCGCAACCTACCGGCGAGGGGACAAAGAACCAGATCTAATGCTAGAACCAAACGGGGGAAACGGGTAACAATCGGAGCGATTAAAAAGGAAATCGCCCAAAAAATGGGTATTACAGCTCCGACCGAAGAGGTAGATAAAAAGTAAAACAAATCAATATGACAGTAGTTAACGTCCAAACCAAGGTAGCACCAAAAACCAAAAACAAAACGATGGTCACCAGGGGCCGGGTTTACGTGACGGCGACATTTAATAATACTTTGGTAACGATCACAGATGACCATGGGAATACTATTTGTTGGGGAAGTTCTGGAGCCTCCGGGTTTAAAGGGGCGAGGAAAGCAACACCTTTTGCCGGAACGACTGCGGTTGATGCCATTGTCCGCAAGGCGCAAGCACGAGGATTAAACGAGGTAGAGGTTTATATTAAAGGTCCAGGAGCTGGTCGTGATGCCGCCTTAAGGGCAATCCGAGCTACCGGACTTTCTATTTCGCAAATAGCTGACGTCACGCCTATTCCTCATAACGGGTGTCGGCCAAAGAAAAAGAGGAGAGTTTAATTATGGCTCGCTACACTGGTCCAAAAAAT
>CAYJSC010000035.1:0-6767 GCA_964372475.1 uncultured Gammaproteobacteria bacterium
AATAAATTATTTAATTGAGGAAGACACAAGTATTATAGATTTAAAAGAGGAATATCATGCCATTCTTGAAATACCTCTTGCTATTGGAAGACTTTTACCTCTTATCTTGATACTTCTTTTGGGGATAAATAATGTAAACAGCATCTATCTTCGACTAGTTTTTTTAATAATAGCACCCGTTCCTTTATATATGATGGTTGTCTTTTTTAAGACAAAATTAAATAAGGAATTTAATATGTAAATAGAAAAATAGATCCCTTTGAGAGTATTGCTCTTTTATGTACTTATAACCAAAAACCCGGCCTCTTTTTCGGCCGGGTTTTCTTTTGAGAATTAGAAAACTACTTGGCGCCTATTTTGAACATAGTTGTGCCACAAACTGGGCATTTTCCCTTCATGGCGGGTTTACCATTTTTCATTTTAACAGCTACTGCACTTGGATCTTCTCTTTTGGCGCGGCATTTAACACAATACATTGAAGACATTTTTACTCACCCCCTTTCACTTTAGAAAATATGAAATTGTTTTACTAAAAAAAAGTAAAGCATTCCCTCAAAAGCAAAAGCCAGCAGGCTAATGACAAAAATTCTTTTTAAGTCGTTTACAACATAAGAGTAGTTAGCGATATTAGATTGATGGGAAGAAGCATTTAATTTGGGTAAGGCGCGATTTGGGCTAGGTATAGTTATTTCTGACGACTCTGCCGGTAAAGACAGGCCAATACTGTGATTATAAGTTTTAGAAAGATTAAAATTAGTTAAGAGTTTTTCTCGATGCTTTTGGGCAAGTAGTTTTTCACGTAGAGTTTTTTTTGGCATATATCCTCAAACGTACTTTAGCTTCAGCTTGAGCTCAAAAGTAACATATTGACACAAGGCTGTCAAGTGTCTAGAATGTTGGATACAAATGTTGTCCATTTTTCTGTCCCCATTTTTTATTCTTGGAGTAGTCACGCTTTTGATCGTTTTGTTTGTCTATTTGAGCTATATTGTCCTTCGTGATAGACGCTTTTACCAAAATTTAACTTCCGGTACAGACAAAAAAAATCTTGTTTCAATCTTGGAAAATTTTAAAAAAGACCTTAAAAATCACGAGGAACAAATCGCTAAATTAGAAAAAAAAATACAGCAAGAAGAAAAAAACGGCCTAACCTATTTACAAAGGATAGGACTTTTGCGTTTTAACCCTTTTTCCGATACCGGAGGAAAACAAAGTTTTGTCCTTTCACTTCTAGACAAACTAGGAAACGGAGTTGTCATTTCTTCTCTTTTTGGGCGAAACGGAACCAGATGGTTTGCCAAAAGGGTTAATAAAAGTAAAGGTGAGGAGCTAGAGCTATCCGAAGAAGAAAAAACAGTGGTGCAAACGGCGGAAAAAATTTCTTAAATTTAATATGATATATTTTATGGATAAGAAAAAACTAATAAACTTAGGCGTAGTTTTGTATTTACTCTCAACCTTTTTAAGTTTTAGCACCATAAAAGTTTTGAGTCTGGGACCAACTGAGACGCAAATCATTTCTCCGACCATTGTCACCCCAGCTGGTAGTAAATTAAAAATCGATCCCAGCCTTCCTCGCGACCAAGTTTGTCCTTTAAACGGTGATAAATTTACTAAAATTGAAAAGGATACCTGGGAAAAAAGAAGGCCGTTGGGGGTGATGATCGAAAACCACCGGGATTCTCATCCCCAATCAGGATTATCCTATTCTGACGTTGTTTATGAAGCCGTCGCCGAAGGCGGAATAACCAGATTTCTAGCCTTTTTTTACTGTCAGGCCGCCGCGGAGGATGTACAACTTGGCCCTATTAGAAGTGCCAGAACTTATTTCATCGATTTTGCCTCGGAATATGGCGATAAACCTTTATATATTCATGTCGGTGGTGCTAACACCCCTGGACCAGCCAACGCTTTGGGACAACTGGAAGACTATGGCTGGGTGGGCGTTAATGACATCAACCAATTTTCGGTAGGTTTCCCTACTTTTTGGCGAGACTATGATCGTCTAGATCGCGAAGTCGCGACCGAACACACGATGTATTCGACGACGGAAAAACTCTGGTCCTATGTGGCCAAAAACCGGGAACTAACCAATGTTGATAAAAAAGGCGTGGCTTGGGATAGTAAATTTATTCCCTACGAATTTAAAGAAGATGCTAAAGCAGAAACAAGACCAGAAACTGTCTCTCTTAGCTTTGTTTTCTGGAACGGCTATAATGATTATGCGGTGCAATGGAATTATGATAAAAAAACCAACAGCTATTTACGTTTAAATGCCGGCCAACCCCATATGGATAAGGACAACAATATTCAGTTAAGTGCTAAAAACGTGGTACTTCTTTTCATGGTGGAACAAAACGCCAACGACGGTTATGAAAATAACGCCCATCTTTTATACAAAAACAAAGGAACAGGACCGGCAGAGGTTTATCAAGATGGAAAGAAAATTTCCGCTACTTGGCAAAAGAAAGATCGCACCTCTCGTTTAAAGCTTATTGATAGTAAGACAGGTGGCGAAGTTAAGTTAAATCGTGGTAGAATCTGGTTTGAAGTATTGCCAACAGGAACAAAAGTTAACGAGAGTTAACGTTAATGAAAAGTATATTACCTGCCCAAAAGGAGTATTATGTTTATTGAAGACATAGTAATCTCTCGGGTCAGGGTGAAAGTATTTAATCTTTTCTTTCAAAACCCGGGCCAAATTTTTCATGTTCGTGAAGTCGTCAGACGTACCGACGAAGAGATCAATGCTATTCGCCGTGAACTGGCGCATTTGGAAAAAGCGGGACTTTTAAGCAAAGAACCTCGCGCCAACCGTCTTTATTATAGCCTACGGAAAGACTATCCGCTCTATGCTGATCTAGCCAATCTCGTTGCCAAAACTTCAGGACTTGGTCACGACTTGATTAAAAATAAAAATAAGATCGGTAGAGTTAAATATGCCATGTTTTCCGGAAGATTTGTCAGGCACATGCCCCTCGATCCGGAGAAAGTCGATCTTTTAATGGTAGGACAAATTGTTCTTACTGAATTAAATAGTTTAATAAAATTAGAAGAAGAAAAGAGAGGTCACGAAATTAACTATACGGTGATGACGGACGAAGAATTTAATTTTCGTAAACACCGTCGCGATCCTTTCATCGTCGATATTCTCATCGGTACCAGATTTATGCTAATCGGCGACGAAGAGGAAATGTTAAGAGTCTCCAACTAAATTTATGCTTCAAAAAGTTATGAAAGTGGGGCATTCCCACGCGGTGACAATACCAGCCAACTTTTGCCAGCAGCAAGGAATAAAAAGCGGTGATGAAGTAAAAGTCGAAGTTTATCCCGAAACCGGCAGAATTATTTATCAATTTTCTGGTTGCTACCAAATGATTTTATCCGAAGACCTCTTTAGGAAAAAATCCAAATAGTGTAGACTTAATCTATGTTTTCCCGGCAAAAAAATTTTTTATTGATCATTATTCTTTCCCTACTGGCAATCTATATCGATTTACCAAAAAGTTTTAAATGGTCACCCGAAATACATCTAAACTTGGGACCTTTTAAATTTAATCGCGATTTAGCGATAAAGGAAGGGCTAGATCTGTCAGGCGGAACACATTTGGTTTTGTCAGCCGACATGAAACATGTTCCCGAGGAGAATCGGGATACGGCCTTAAATTCAGCCACTGAAATAATTGAAAGAAGAGTAAATTTATACGGAGTTTCCGAACCGATCGTGCAATCGGCCAAGACGGGCGGCGATTTTCGTATCTTGGTTGAACTTCCAGGGATTAAAGATATCAACCAGGCGATAAATTTAATTGGTCAAACGGCGCGTTTGGAATTTCGCGAATTTAAGGAAGCCACGGCTTCAGCATTAACCATTCCTACCAAAGATAATACCAACCCAACTCAAGTTACGGGCAAGGATTTGCAAAGCAGCAGGCCAGAATTTGACCCTCAGACAGGAGCGCCGGTGGTGGCCTTTACGATGACCGATGAAGGAGCGAAAAAATTTGAAGAGGTAACGAAAAAACTTTTAAATAAGCCGCTGGCCATATTCTTAGACGATTTACCCGTTTCTTGGCCGACAGTTAACGCGGTTATTAGTAAAAACGGCGTGATCAGCGGCAACTTTACTACAGCTCAAACAAAACAATTATCCTTACAGCTTAACGCTGGGGCTCTTCCGGTGCCAATTAAAGTTATCGAACAGCGAAATATTGGCGCGACTTTGGGCAAGGAATCCGTTAATAAAAGCTTGATTGCCGGAGTAATTGGTTTAATAATCGTTGGTTCTTTTATGATTTTAAATTATGGATTAATGGGAGTTTTGGCTGATTTGGCGCTTTTAATCTATACGCTTTTAATCATAGCTCTTTTTAAGTTAGTCCCCGTGACCGTAACGCTGGCTGGAATTGCGGGATTTATTTTAAGTATCGGTATGGCGGTCGATGCCAATATTTTGATTTTTGAAAGAATGAAAGAGGAGGAGCGGCTTGGGAAATCTCGTCAAAGCGCTATTGATCTTGGTTTTAAACGAGCGTGGAGTTCCATCCGAGACTCCAATGCCTCCAGCCTTATAACTTGCGGTATTCTATATTGGTTTGGGACCGGCTTAATAAGAGGTTTTGCACTAACCCTCGCCCTTGGTATTTTAGTTTCATTGTTTAGCGCTATTTATGTTACCAAGACATTCTTAAATCTAATTTATCGCGATAAACCAATACAAACTAACCAACTAACCAACTAACTATTTATGATCGATATCGTTGGTAAAAAATGGTTTTATTTTTTGGTTTCGGGACTAATTATTCTTCCCGGATTGATTTCGCTCTTTCTTTTTGGTCTAAGACCGGCGATTGATTTTACCGGAGGAACGTTACTAGAATTTCAAATTTCAAATGACAAATTACAAATTAATCTAAATGAAATAAATAAAATAATCGAAGACCAAGAGTTTAAGTTATCATCAATACAGAGTTCTGGGAATAACACCTTTTTACTAAGATTAAAGCCGATTGATCAAAGCCAAAATCAAAAATTACAAGAGGGATTGAGTAAAAAACTAGGAGAAGTAAAAGAATTGCGGTTTGAAACCGTCGGGCCGACTATTGGTAAGGAGTTAACCCAAAAAGCCATTCTTGCCATTATTGTCGCGGCAGTGATGATTGTTTTGTATATTGCCTGGTCATTTCGGACGGTTCCCAAACCATATTCTTCAATAAAATTCGGGGTTTGTGCCGTAGCGGCGCTTCTACACGACGTTTTGGTTCTAATAGGAGTGTTTTCTTTATTTGGTCATTTTTTCAAAGTCGAAATTGATTCATTATTTGTCACAGCGCTATTGACAGTCATCGGTTTTTCCGTTCATGATACGATTGTAGTTTTTGACCGGATCAGAGAAAATTTAAAACGCATGCCAAGCAAAAGTTTTGCCGAGGTAACCAACGAATCGATAATTCAAACCTTGGGCAGATCGCTCTCGACTTCACTGACAGTTATTTTTACTTTATCCTCGTTATTATTATTTGGCGGTGAAACGATCAAGTGGTTTGTAGTAGCTCTTTTAATTGGTATTATCTCCGGAACTTATTCTTCAATTTTTAATGCCGCGCCGCTTTTGGTACTGTGGGAAGAACGAAGTCATAAGTAACTTAAGTAACTCAGGTTACCCAAGTAACTTAATTCTTTCGAGCAAAAATTCTCTTTCGTTTTTAGATGGATCGCTAATGATTTCCTTAAACAGCTTCTCTAACACCTCTCCTATTTTTGGTCCGGGTTTAAGGTTTAGTGTTTTCATCACGTCGTGGCCGTTTACTTTCAAGTCTTTGACCGAAGGGGTGTGTTTTTGCACATCGACAATCCTTTTCATATAGAGTTTTAAGCGCCACGAAGTAGCTGTTTGCAACCCGCCGCCAAGACGGTCGCCGATACGAAGGTCAATCATATCTTTAATATTTTCTACCCCGACTCTTTTAATAAATCTTCTGATCGCACTGTCAGTTTGATGCTCGTCAACGCTAAATTGATGCCAGCGAACCAAGGTCCAGAATTTATCTTTTTGTTCCCGTGAAAGTCTTAAACGATCGGCAATAGCTTTTACCAATCTGGCGCCCACGACCTCGTGGTTGTAAAAAGTAATCGTTTGGCTTGGCAATTTCTTATAGGTTTTAGCCTTACCAATGTCATGAAGTAATGTCGCCAGTCTGGTAATGGGATCTGTTGACGGGCAATTTTTTAAAGAGAGAAGGCTATGGGTGCCAACATCATAAATATGGTGGCGGCCGGGACTTTTTTGTTCGATGCCAAAACAAGTTTGCAGTTCGGGCAAAATGTAGGATAAAAGGGCAGTATTTTTAAGAAGAATCATGCCCTCATAAGGATAGGAAGAACCTAAGATTTTTAATAATTCGTCACGGATGCGTTCCCAAGAAATATTTTGTATTAAAGTCGCGTTTTTCCTAATCGCATTGAGGGTTTGTTCTTCAATAATAAACCCCAGCTCGGCGGCAAGTCTCATGGCTCGCACCAGACGCAGGGCATCTTCCGAAAAACGTTCATTGGGGTCGCCTACCGCGCGGATGATTTTTTTTTCTAAATCATCCTGGCCGCCGAATTGGTCAAGTAAGGCGTATTGGTCATTTTTAAAAGTAACGGCAATCGCGTTAATGGTGAAGTCTCGTCTTTTTAAATCTTCTTCGATGATTTTTCCCCATCTGACCTTGTCCGGATGGCGCCGGTCGCTATAACCCTCTTCACTCCGATAGGTAGTGATT
>CAYJSC010000036.1:0-6761 GCA_964372475.1 uncultured Gammaproteobacteria bacterium
TAACCCCCTTAAATTCTAAAATTTCGTGAAGGGAAAGCGGCGGCAGATAGAATTCTTTTTTACGTCCGGTTAGGGGTTCTTTAATCTTGGCTTTTATTTCTAAAGAGACCGAACCGGTCAAAACAAATTTGATGTTTTTATTTTGGTCGTAAATGTATTTTACAAACAAGCCTATATTGTTTAAGCGCTGTGCTTCGTCGAGAAAGACATATGTTGCGGTGCGAGGATTGGTTTTTTGGGCGGAAATGGAAGCAAGAAAAATATCCGGAGTTTCGAATTCATCGGGAATAACATCAAGATTATAGAAAAAAATGTCAAAAGACCCCACTTCGAAGAGTTGTTGTATGCACTTAAACAACTCCTGGCTTTTTCCGACTTGTCTTGGGCCCAAAAGAATAGTGATCTCCGGCGATTTATGGATATGACGATATAGAGAGTCGTGTATAAGCCGATTGATATGAGGTTTTTTAACAAGACTAGCGATTTGGGCAAATTGACTTATTTTCATACTCAAGAGGGATTTTATACTAAATTCGAATATTTGTCAATGATTAAAGTACTTAATCTACATTTAGAGTGTGCGGCTCTTTTCCATTCTATGCTCTAATAATACGTATTATTAGAGTGAGACAAGAAGAGCATATTGTTTTAACATTGTTGTTCCAGCGCCACTTGCAAAAATAACGGAAATTAGGTCATAATAAAATAGACAGGTAAAATTTATATGCTTTGGCAAGTTTTTGGCACCATCAATCCGCCATATGGGTCAGGATACACAGACAGCACGATCGGTTCTGTTTTTGGTCTGATTAAATTTTTAAATAATTTTTTTAGACTATTGTTTGTTATCGGCGGTATCTTGCTCCTTTTTAATCTGGTTTTTGCCGCTTTTCAATTTTTGCAGTCAGGAGGAGATCCTAAGAATATTGAAACCGCCTGGAATAAGATTTGGCAGTCCTTAATCGGATTATTAATCATGGTAGCGTCCTTTGTCATCGCGGGTCTAGTGGGGATGATCTTTTTTAACGATCCGGGATTTTTATTAAACCCAAAAATTTACGGACCATAATTTATGTTTAATTTATTTATTTACATCGCGCAAGGCGTTGGTATAGGTCAAATTGGCGAAGGTGATGGTTTGGGCCCTTTTTCTAAAGGATCGACTACTCCCGCAGCAGTATTGGCAGGTATTGTTTCTAAGGTAGTAGGCATTATCACCGTTGCTGGAGGAATTTGGTTTCTTATTCAACTTCTCGTCGGAGCGTTTAAGTGGATAAATTCAGGAGGAGACAAGAATAATCTTGATCAGGCCAGGGACCATCTGACCAATGCCATAATTAGCTTGGGAATATTGGTCGCGGCTTATGTTTTGGCCGGACTGTTTGGCATTATTTTTGGGTTGGACGTTTTAAACCCGCAAAACATTTTGGGTAACCTTAAGTTTTAAAATATGTTAACCCTTTTAGCTCAAATTACCAACCCCGCCATCAGTGCCAACATCGGCACGCCGGGAGACTTTGGCGGCAAACTGGCTGGGTTTATCGCTTTAATTCTTAAACTCGGCCTGGTGATGGCCGGAGTCATGTCCTTAATCTATCTTCTTTGGGGTGCATTCGAATGGATTGTTTCGGGAGGGGACAAAACTAACATTGAAAATGCGAGAAACAAAATTATGCAGGCCATTATCGGTTTGGCCTTGGTGGCCCTCGTTATCGCGATTTCACAATTTGTTGGCGGGGTTTTACAGATTAACCTTTTAAATTTGCCGATTCCGACAGCGGGAGATATTTAGCGAATAAATATTTCATTTAGGTTTCTTCTCCTTTAGGAGAAGGTTAGGATGAGGTGATAATATTTACATAAACCACCTCACCCTCGCCCTCTCCTGAAGGAGAGGGATAATAGGTAAATATTTATGTTATACGGTTTGTCTTTAGACATCGGCGGCGCACTTGGTGCCGGCGGCAATCCTTTCAAGATTTCAGACATCGGCGCGTTTGTTGGCGCTTCTTTTGGTGTTGGTATAATTCTCGCCGCTTTGGGGACCTTAATCTATCTTCTCTGGGGCGCTTTTGAGTGGATCACCTCGGGTGGTGATAAAACCAATCTGGAAAATGCCAGAAACAAAATTGTTCACGCGATTATCGGTTTGGTTATTGTCGCGGTGATTTGGACGCTTTTTGGGCTGGTGCAAAATTTCTTGGGAATTAAAGTAACAGGAGAAAAAGGGAGTAAAAGTGTAAGTCCAGCAAATATAATTTCTCAGCCCTCTTCGTCTCAACCAGCAAGCGGCAACGGACCGGATTATAATCTGTTTAGGTGCCCGGGGCCCAACTGTGATAGGTGTCCAGGTAGGACGAGAGCCGTAGATAAAAACGACCCGAGGTGGTTAATAAATAACGGGTGTTGACTATTGACAAGAGTATTAGTTACAAACTACAGTATAAGTAGAGTATTAATAGTATAATCCCCCTTCGCTAAAGCTACGGGGGACAATGGGAGGAAAAAATGTTACTAGCAACTTTACTGGCCCAGGGTGGAGATATTACAGTACCGCAGCCAAATACCGTTAAAATCGTTGACGTTGGTAAATTAATCAGCGGTTTAATCGGTGTGGCAATGCTTCTTGCCGCCTTAGCAGTTTTTATCTATTTGATCTGGGGTGGTTTTGAATGGATCACCTCGGGTGGTGATAAGACCGGCGTGGAGAATGCCCGCAATAAAATTACCGCTGCTCTTATCGGACTAGTCATTGTCGCTTCCGCCTGGGCCATTATGAGAATGATCGAATTCTTCTTTGGCATCACCGTAATTTCGGGAACGGTAAGTTTGCCTAAGCCGTATTAATAGTTAGTTGGTTATTTGGTTAGTTAGTAATTTTTCTAACTAACTAACTAACTAAACTTCTAACTAACTCATAATCGGGCGCACGAGAAATCGGGCGCTTTTTTGTTGGCACTTCGAAGTCCCGCTAGGCGGGACGAAGGAGTGGTACAATACAACAATGAAACAATTTAGTAATTTAAAACCAGAAATAGATGAGTTATTAAAAAAATTTTTACAAGAAAAAAAGCAAGGTTTTGGAAGTAAAGAAACAATTTACGCAGAAGTAGTTGAGCAAATTATCGATCTTATTTTCCGCCCCGGTGCGGAAAGATTAAGACCAATATTGGTGTACTTCGGACACAAGCTATTTTTAAAAGACAAAACACTAAATACTAAACACCAAACACTAAATGATGTTTTGCATCTATCTCTCTGCACAGAACTTTTTCATACCGCGGCGTTAATTCATGACGATATCATGGACCAATCAAAAACGAGAAGAGGAGGATCGTCTGTCCATGAATATTTTGCCCAAAAAAATAATGATAAAGATTTTGGTATCAACATGGCGATTCTGGCAGGGGACCTCTGTCTGGTTTGGGCAGATGAGATTTTTACTCTATCAAAAATTGATCTTGGACTTTTATTAAAAGTTAAAAAACAATTTGACCAGCTCCGCGAAGAAGTAATTTACGGCCAAAGCATGGATTTGTCCAAACCAAAGACCAAAGACCAAACACTTAAGACTTACGAGTACAAAACCGCGAGGTATACTTTTTTAAGGCCTTTGCTTCTAGGCGCAGTTTTAGCAGATGCTGACAAAAAACAACAAGAAGTAATTAATAAATATGCAATTTCTGTAGGGATTGCCTTTCAAATTAAAGATGACATTTTAGACAATGAAACCCAACCCCTGGGTACAATAAAAGAGTGTGAAGATACGGCCAGAAACCTTGTTAATAAAGGGAAAAAGGCTATTTTGGAGTATAATGGGGTTTTGAATTTAAAGGCAAAACAATTTTTACTAGAATTAGCGGATTATTGTGTGGAAAGAAAAAGCTAGATTAGTAGCATGAATAGCCTCATAATCAGCGACTAAATATATGATGAAATATCACGAGGATAGAGTCCAAGTTAATAAAATCCTAACCGGTGACAAAAAAGCGCTTCTGGCTTTTCACAAAAGGTACTCGGGAAGACTTTTTAACTACATTTTACATAAGATCAATTTTCAAGAAGACGCGGAAGAGGTTTTGCAAGATACGCTTTTGGCTTCTTTGGAGGCCATGCGTGATTATACCGGCCAATCATCTCTATATACCTATATCTATGGTATTGCCAAACATAAAGTCATTGATTTTTATCGGAAGAAGAAAATAAAACAGGTGGTTTTTTCCCGACTGCCGCAAGTTGCAGATTTAGTAAGTCTTCTTGTCTCTCCCGAACAAAGATACGAAAGAAAAGAATTGAAGGAAAAAATCGCCAAATGTTTTTTATCTTTAAAACCAACCTACCAAACGGTTTTAAAACTTAAATACGTCGAAGGCATGACAGTAGGAGAAATCGCCAAAGCGACAGCCGAGACCATTAAAAGTGTCGAATCAAGCTTATTTCGGGCCCGCAAAGCTTTTGCCAGCGTTTTTAATAATTTATGAAAAAGCAAACATTATCATTGGAATTTGAACGAAAACTTTTTTCTTTGCTGGAAACGAAAGCTGAAGAAGTGGCTTTTGTTTCTCCGCAAAACATGGGCAGCCTTACCATTTGGTATAAGAAAATGACGGCGCCGTTAAAAAGTGCTCCCTGGAAAATATTTTTGCCCCTCTCTTTTGCTCTGGCTCTTTTTATCCAATTACTTCTTGGCAAGTGGTCTTTAAAAATTGTTTCCGTGCTGCAGTCTGCTTTTTAAATTTTTATGCTAGTTACCCTTTCCCTTTCTTTCGTGAAGCTATTTCTTGACTTTATTAACGATGTTTGGGGCATGTTAAATCATCCCTATAAAACCACTCGGGCGGTCGCGATGAAAAAACCGCTGTTAGCAATTTTAATAATCGGCTGTCTTGTCTGGGTTTATTTAACTTTCGCCGTGGTCGTTAAATTTGGTCTTCACACCGGTCCGCTTTTTCTGACCGCGAGTCTCGGTCGTTTGTTTTATACCATTGTCATGACATTTTTTTTGGTATCAATCTCGATGTATTTTGTAAGTCGGCTTTTCGGCGGCAAAGGGCAAATCCAGTCAGTTTTTTCAGTTTGGTCTTTTTCCTATATACCAACGATTCTGTGGTTTTTTATTACCACTGTTTCTTATGTGATTTTGCCGCCGCCTCGGACGCAAAGCTTCGCCGGACAGCTCTTTAGCGTCTTTTATCTTTTTTTATCCCTGGGCTTACTATCCTGGAAAGTTCTTCTTTATTTTCTGACCCTGCGGCATGCGATGAGACTTACGCTGTGGCAAACGATGAGAACGACCTTTGTGCTTTGGCCTTTATATATGGCTTATTTTTTATTTTTAAACAGGATGGAAATATTTAAGATACCGTTTGCATAAAAAGTCAAAAGTCAAAATTCAAATGTCAAAAGTAAAAGTCAAAATTAAAAATTTTTCTAACGCGAGTCAAAGAAGAAGTTTTTTAGAAAAACTTTTAGGCGTTAACCTGTCAAATATTGGCAATTTCTCTTTTTCCGAAGACGAAGTAGCCAACAGGAATATCGAAAATCTCATCGGCGCGACACAGATACCGCTCGGGGTGGCTGGCCCTTTAAAAATTAACGGAGGCTACGCCAAGGGCGAATTTTATTTACCGCTGGCTACTACCGAAGGCGCATTGGTCGCTTCAGTTTCTCGTGGATGTAAGGCTATTAGTAAATCAGGTGGAGCGACGGTTTTAGTAGAAAACGTAGGTGCGACCAGAGCCCCGGTTTTTACCACCAGCGGCATCAAAAAATCCCAGGAATTTGTTAAATGGATAAACAAAAAACACCTCGAGATCAAAAATGTGTGTGAAAGCACGTCCAAACACCTACGGCTTTTGGAAATCACTTCCTCTATGATGGGAAGAAACGTTTGGCTTCGCTTTTCCTTTGATACCAATGACGCAATGGGGATGAACATGGTAACAATTGCCGTTGACAAAGCAATTCGCGAACTAATAGTACCGAAAACTAAAGTGGAATGTATTGCGCTTTCGGGTAATCTGTGTGTTGATAAAAAGCCATCCTTTTTAAATTTTATTTTAGGCCGGGGTAAAAAAGTTTGGGCAGAAGTGAAACTTAAAAGAAAAACCATCATTGAGATCTTAAAAACCACGCCAGAAAAATTAGACGAGGCGGCCAAGAGTAAAATTTTGTCTGGTTCGCTTTTAGCTGGCTCCCTTGGTGCTAATGAGCAAGCAGCCAATATTATTGCTGGGATATTTGGCGCCACGGGTCAAGACTTGGGACACGTCGGGGAAGGAAGTATGGCCGTGACTACGACTGAAACAGTGGAGGAAGATTTTTATATCAGCGTTTATTTGCCTGACTTGATGATCGGCACCGTCGGCGGCGGTACCGGGCTTCCCAGTCAGAAAGAGGCACTAGCGCTTCTTGGTATTCCTGATAAAAAACTGAAAACCGGACAACAGGTTTTAAAACTAGCCGAAATAATTGGTGGTGCAGTATTGGCGGGAGAATTATCCCTTCTGGCAGCTCTTGCCAGTGGCGATTTAGCGGTTGCGCATGAAAAATTAGGAAGAGGAAAAATATAATATGGTTGGTATCGTCGGTTTTGGCATTTACATTCCCTCCAGTCGGATTAAAATTTCCGAGATCGCCAGCGTGTGGAAAAAAGACCCGGCAGATATTAGTAGATCTTTGGGAATTAAGGAAAAGGCCGTAGCCCAAGGCGACGAAGATACGGTTACACTCGCTACCGAGGCCGCCAGAAACGCTTTAAT
>CAYJSC010000037.1:0-6758 GCA_964372475.1 uncultured Gammaproteobacteria bacterium
AACATTGCACCATTTGATTTTCCCGGGACAAATCTTCTACCGCCGATCTTAGGATCACTAATTTTTTTCTACGGCGGAAGCGTATTTCTTAAAGGGGCCAAGGTCGAACTGCAGGCCAAGCAGCCAGGGATGATGACTTTGATAGGCATGGCCATAACCGTGGCCTATATTTATAGTCTTTATGCGGTTTTAACCTCTGGGGAAACTCTTTTTTGGGAGCTAGCGACCTTGATTACCATTATGCTCTTGGGGCACTGGTTGGAAGCCAAGGCAGTGTCAGGAGCGCAAAGCGCCTTAGGTGAACTTTCAAAACTACTACCAGATACTGTTGAAGTTCTGCACGGTACTAAAACAGAAAAAATTTCGCTTAATAAAGTTATTGTCGGCGATTTGGTTTTAGTTAGGCCGGGAGCTAATATTGGGGTTGATGGTGTAGTTATTGGCGGGCAATCAGATGTTAACGAGGCGATGATTACAGGCGAATCAAAACCCGTTAGTAAAACCCGCGGAAGCGAGGCGATTGCCGGAACCATAAACGGAAATGGTAGTCTGACAGTTAAAGTAACAAGAATTGGTGACAAGACGTTTTTGTCAGGAGTTATGCGTTTGGTTGAAGACGCCCAGGCTTCCAAGTCGCGCCTGCAAATTTTATCTGACAAAGCTGCTTTTTATTTAACCATTACGGCAATTGTGGCAGGAAGTATTACTTTCTTTGTCTGGCTGCTTTCTGGCGCTCCGATTAATCTTGCCCTGGCAAGAACTGTTGCCGTTTTAGTTATTACTTGTCCACACGCATTAGGACTAGCTATTCCCCTGGTTGCTTCGATTTCCACATCAATGGCTGCCAGAAACGGTTTTTTAATTAAACAAAGAATGGCCCTGGAATCTGCCCGCGATATCGACGTGGTTCTTTTTGACAAAACCGGAACTTTAACCAAAGGAGAATATGGGGTATCCAAAATTTGGAATATCAATCGTACGTCTGAAAATGAATTATTACAAATTGCGGCTTCGGTGGAATTTGCTTCCGAACATTTTACGGCTTTAGCCATCGTTAAGGAAGCGCGTCTTCGGAATATCGACTTTTTAAAAACTCAAGATTTTATGGCAATTACGGGCCAGGGAGTGAAAGCAAAAATCGGTGAAAAGGAAATTGTCATTGGCGGCAGTGCGATTTTAGAAAACGCAATAATATCTAAAAATATTGCCAAAAATATTGACGAAGAAAATAAAAAAGGAAAAACCATTATTTATATTCTTGAAAACAAAAAACTTATTGGCGTAATTTCTTTGGCAGATACCATAAGACCGGAATCAAAAGAGGCGGTAGAAAAGCTTAAGAGTTTGGGAATAAAAACCGCGATGATTACCGGCGATTCAGAAGATGTAGCAAGGTGGGTAAGCCAAGAGCTTGATATCGATGAATATTTTGCAAACGTTAAACCTGCCAACAAGACTGACAAAGTAAAAATACTGCAAGGGAAAGGAAAAAAGGTTGCCATGGTGGGAGACGGGATAAACGACGCGCCAGCTTTAACACAGGCCGATTTGGGAGTGGCTATTGGTGCGGGAACAAATGTGGCCATTGAGTCGGCAGGAATAATTTTAGTACGAAACGACCCCAGAGACATTGTTAAAATAATCAAATTGTCAAAAATAACTTATGCTAAAATGATACAAAACCTTTTCTGGGCGACAGGGTATAATATTATCGCCATTCCACTCGCGGCAGGCGTTTTGGCTTTCAGGGGTATTTTTCTCCAGCCGGCGCTGGCGGCACTCTTTATGTCAGCCAGTACCGTCATTGTTGCTTTCAACGCCGTGTTAATGAGAAGAAAAAGTCTAAATTAATTTTTGTTATAATAAAGGATTATTCAAGCGGACAGGGATATTCTGCCATTAGCCAGGAATTACAAAGCGTGGAACTTATTCCAAAAGTGGAAAAAGGCGGAAGCTGCGGCGCCTGACCTAAATTTGCCGGGTTCTGCTATAATTAGGACATGTTTAAGAATATTTCCTGCGTTTTAATCTGGTCTCCGAATTTCAAAAAGCTGACCAAACCCTTCAAGGCTCCAACTTTTGATAAATGGTTTTGTACCTTCGAAGATCCCGACGGCAATATTCTCCAAGTTATCGGGCCAAAATAAAATATGAAATTTGTCATTTTTCATGGTTCATTTGGACATCCCGAGGAACATTGGTTTCCCAAACTTAAGGAATCTCTGGAACTTTTAGGACAAGATGTTTTAGTACCGAAATTTTCCTGTGAAGATTTTAATGAGATAACAAAAGCTGGACAGAATGTTACACCAGAACACCAGAGTCTTGAGAGTTGGTTTAAGGTTTTTGAAAAAGAAGTACTTAGCACTATTAAAAAAGGCGAAAAGCTTTGTTTTATCGGTCACTCTCTTGGTCCACTTTTTATTCTTCATGTTGTTGCCAAATACAATTTAAAATTAGATAGTGCAATTTTCGTGAGTCCATTTATGAATAGATTAAATAAGGCTTGGCAGTTTGACCTTGTCAATGAAACTTTTTATAAAACCGATTTTGACTGGGATAAATTAAAAAAACTGATTCCAGTTTCCTATGTCTTATATTCAGAAAGCGATCCCTATGTGGATAAAACCCATCCGATGCTTTTTGCCAAGGCACTCGACAGTTCATTAATATATGTCAAAAAAGCCGGGCATATGAACGGCGCGGTTAACCTAAACGAATTTCCTTTGGTTTTTGATCTTTGTCTAACAAGATTGGATTTATCAATGTACCAAAGATATATTAAACACCGAAGTGAGAGACACGCCTCTGATTATTTAAAAAGGAATAACGAAAAGACAATTCAATTAAGACCAGAAGAGATTATTGACGAAGGAAGATTTCATTTTTCTAATGTTACTTACAGCGGTTTTGGTACATTCCCAACCTGGGTTGTTGATTGGGATCCTAAGGGACAATACTATCAAGATTGTCGAGAAGCGGCCAGACGAATTAAAGACATGACCTTTGTTTTTATAGTAAAAGACTTGTCTGAATTAAACCGGAAGATAGTTCGAGAACATATTAAATTACATTTAGCTGCGGGAATAAAATCGTATCTGTGTTTATACAAAGATATAAATGATAAAATCAAAGAGGTTGATTTTGGCATTTGGGACTTGGATTATATTTGTACAATCCATTGGGGTCAAGACAATAAAATGAAAGATATTGTTTTAAGTAGCAAAAAAGAAGATTTAGAACAAGGCCGGAAAGATCAAAGATTCATACTGCAACAAGCGACTATGATTTATAACGCTGGTAAGGATATCGATAGCTTCATCAAAAACCACTCTTAAAATAGGGTATAATGCGCTTGGAATGTTTAGCGTTCCAAGCTATGGACAATCTTGACGAGATTAAGAGCAAAATTGACATCGTAGCCTTCATTTCGGAATACGTGGTACTAAAAAAGGCGGGCAGGAATTTTAAGGGACTTTGTCCTTTCCACAACGAAAAAACGCCTTCTTTTATCGTTTCTCCGGAACGGCAAATTTGGCACTGTTTCGGCTGCAATATGGGTGGCGACGTTTTTGAATTTGCCGAAAAAATCGATAACATCGAATTTCCGGAAGCGCTTCGCATTTTGGCCAAGAAAGCCGGAGTAAAACTCCAAAATATTCATTTCGACCAAGGAGTATCCCAGCAGAAAGAAAAGCTTTATCAAATAAATCACTTGGCCAGTGAATTTTATCACTATCTTCTAACCAGCCACGAAAGCGGCAAAAAAGCGCTGGATTATATTTTAAAACGCGGCATCACCAAAAAATCTCTCGAGCTTTTTAAAATTGGCTATGCGCCAAACGCCTGGGAAGGAGTTTCCAAATTTCTCTTAAAAAAAGGCTTTAAGGTTGACGATTTAGAACAGGCGGGATTAATTATTAGAGATCGGAGTAAAAATTCTTATTATGACCGTTTTCGCGGTCGGTTGATGTTTACGCTTAAGGATCACCGGGGAAACGTCGTTGGTTTTGCCGGGAGAAAATTGCCACAGCCAAAGGAGGAAGATGAAAAAGAAGCGAAATACATCAATAGTCCCGAAACAGCAATCTATATAAAAGGCAACGTTTTGTACGGGCTGGATATCACTAAGGAAGCCATCAGAAAACAAAACCAAGTCATTGTTGTTGAGGGTGAAATCGATTGTATTTCTTCTTATCAGGTTGGCATTACCAATGTGGTCGCGATTAAAGGTTCCGCACTAACGGAAGGGCAACTTAGACTTTTGAAAAGATTTTGCGATAGTTTACTTCTATCCCTAGACGCCGATTTGGCCGGTGATATGGCCGCCAGACGCGGTATCGAACTAGCCGATAGCTTTGGTTTTACAATTAAAGTAATTAGACTAACAACGGCTAAAGATCCCAATGAATGCATCCAGAAAGATTCTTCGCTTTGGATGACCGCGGTTAAACAGGCCATTCCCATCTATGATTTTTATCTAGATAGCTCTTTAGAAAAATATAATCCCGAAGAAGCCGAAGGCAAGAAACGTATTACCGATGAACTTTTACCAATTCTTTCCCGTATCCAAAATTTGGTAGTCCGAGATTTTTATTTAAAACAATTGGCCAAGAAACTAAACGTCGATAGCGAAATTCTCCAGATGGAGGCCCAAAGAATCGTCAAAGAAGAAAAACTGCCTGTTTCTGCGACTAAAGAAGTGACTAGGCCACTTGCAAGAAACAGGCGTGATTTATTGGAAGAGTACTTAGTGGCGATGGTTTTACAAAGCGAGATGCCTAAAATTTGGGAAAAAGAATTAACAACGGTTTTAGATTATTTTAAAAACGACGCAGCCAAAAAAATTTTACAAAAGGCGCTGGTGAACTTAAATTCTAACCAAACGTGGAAAATCAAAAAATTTGTCCAAGAGATTCCTACAGAACTGATCAGTCTTACCGACAAGCTATTTCTCTTGGATCTAAAAGATAAAACCTTAGAAGAGCAAAAAGAGGAATTCAGAGAAATTGTCAAAGAAATAGAACTTTTTTATTTAAAAGCAAAACTAGTCAAACTTGGTGATGAGATAAAAACGGTAACGAACGAAAAAGATTTAATAAATTTAAATTCCCAGTTCGACGAGGCGGCTTTGAAAATTAAGCAATTAACTACCCAAAAAGAGTGACTATCTAAAAACCCCCAATAAAGCTAAAATAGAGGCTATGGTAAAAACCAAAAAAGGCAAAAAACAAACACTTCCGGAATCTATCAAACAGCTTTTAGAAAAAGGGAAGAAGTCGGGATTTTTGACCCAAGACGAAATCCTGGCGGTTTTTCCCAAAGCCGAGGAACATCTCGGAGAAGTTGATATGCTTTATGACCGCCTGATGGCGGAAAAGATCGATGTATTTGAGTCAGTTTCTGCGGAAGAAGAACTAGATTCCAAAAATTTGGCCGATTTGGAAAAGGAGCTAGAAGTTCTTTCGGAGATTAATCAAACCTATGTCAGCGACCCGGTGAGAATGTATTTAAAAGAAATCGGCCGGGTTCCGCTTTTGAAGTTTGAACAAGAAATTATGTTGGCTAAAAAAGTTGAGGAGGACGACCAGAAGGCCAAAAAGAAACTAACCGAAGCCAACCTGCGCCTTGTCGTTTCCATCGCCAAAAAATATATTGGTAGAGGAATGAGCCTTCTAGATTTAATTCAGGAAGGAAATCAGGGTTTAATAAGAGCCGTCGAGAAATACGATTGGCGCAAGGGTTATAAATTTTCCACCTATGCCACATGGTGGATTCGCCAAGCCATCACCAGAGCCATTGCTGATCAGGCGAGAACGATCCGCATTCCGGTGCATATGGTGGAAACTATCAATCGCTATCTTCGTACCTCGCGTCGATTAATGCAGGAATTGGGACGAGAACCAACCCCAGAAGAAGTTGCCGACGCGATGGGTGTTGATATTGGCAAAGTCAGAGAGATTGTTAAGGTTTCGCAAGAACCAACGTCACTGGAAACTCCAGTAGGCGATGACGAAGATAGTTTGCTTGGCGATTTTATCCAAGATATCACCCAGCCGACTCCTTACGACAGTGCCTCCAGGCAGCTTTTAAAAGAACAAATCGAAGAGGTGCTAAGCACGCTTTCGGATCGCGAGAAAAAAGTATTAGTCCTTCGTTTCGGTCTTTATGATGGCAAACCGCGAACACTGGAGGAAGTGGGTAGAGAATTTAATGTGACAAGGGAACGTATCCGCCAGATTGAAGCCAAGGCGATTCGAAAACTTAAACACCCCTCAAGAAGCAAAAAACTTAGAGACTATCTAGAATAAATTTTTTGTTGACTTCGAATGTATTGTAGAAAACTAGCAGGCGTTAAAAGAATAATCTTAAAATCTTCTTTAATTTTTTCTTTTCTAAAATGTCTTAAATTATAGGAAAGAAGAAACCTAACTTTTGCTTCGCAGGCGCCGGCAATAATATGGGCGTCGTTTTGATCTAAAACATAATTCTGATATTTTTTTTCGATTTCTCTTTTTGTTCGCTTCAGAGTAACAATCTATTGTTTATAAAATATTTTACCCCCCGCAAATTTTCGCTCGAGCGTCAGTTTGCGATAAGATTTTGTAGAAAACGCCTGGCTGTCCTTGACTTTTTACTGTCTTAATAGATTTTATCTTGTTGGAAAGAGGAGTTTTTAGTTATGGACCAAACTCAAAATTATCGTATAGATTCCCGCTTTCGCGGGAATGACAAGTAAAAAATTTAAGAAGTATGAG
>CAYJSC010000038.1:0-6657 GCA_964372475.1 uncultured Gammaproteobacteria bacterium
CAGCGAGGACAAAAGTTGACAATTTTTTTACCCCGGTAAACCAAACCGTCGTCGTGGAGTTTTTTAAAGGTTTTTAATATTTTGGCGACAATTTGTGGCTCTAAGCTATAGTGGTAGCGACTCCAGTCTAAAGAAAATCCTAATCTTTTCATTTGGTCGCGATTAATATTTTTATTCTGGTCGCAAAAATCCCAAATCATTTTAAAGAGAGTTTGGCGATCAAAGTCAAAGCGACTTTGCCCTTTTTTAGCCAAATGTTTTTCAAAAACAAATTGGGTTTCAATGCCGGCATGATCGCCGCCAGGAAGCCATAAGGTGGGTTCCCCAAGCATGCGATGATAACGAATCATAATGTCTTCGACGGTAAACATCGCGTGCCCCATATGCATAGGGTCGTTGGCGTTGGGAAGAGGGAGAAGGACGGAAAAAGGTTTTTTATGAGGGTCGATTTTAGGCGTGAAATATTTACCATCTTCCCAAAGCTGATAAATTTTTCCTTCGACATTTTTTGCTTGATAGGTTTTGTCTAGCACCGCCTTTTATTATAAAGTAAAATAGAGCGTATGCCAATTTCTGAAATTTTGTCTATTCTTAAAAAAAACTATCCCAATGCCAAAATTATCCTAAATTTTTCAAGCGAATGGGAACTTCTGGTAGCCGTAGTTTTATCAGCCCAATGTACGGATAAAAAAGTTAACGAGGTGACGGCAAAACTTTTTAAAAAATATAAAACCCTGGATGACTATCGCAAGCCCGATTTAAAAGAATTTGAACAAGATATTCACTCGTGTGGTTTTTATCATAATAAAGCCAAAAATATTTTGGGAGCGGCCAAGATAATCAAAGAAAAATTTGATGGCAAGTTACCAAAAACGATGGCGGAATTAATCACCCTTCCGGGAGTTGCCAGGAAAACAGCTAATATTATTTTAGGCAATGCTTTTAATATCGTCGAAGGAATAGCAGTTGATACCCACGTAACCAGAATCTCACAAAGACTTGGGCTAACAAAAAACACTGATCCGGTGAAAATAGAGCAGGATTTAATGAAATTAATACCGAAAGAGGAGTGGTTTAAATTTACTTATTTAGTGATTGATTTTGGCCGAAGTATTTGTGATGCCAAACATCCATTATGTTCACAGTGTCCTTTAAATAAACTTTGTCCGTCGGCATTTAAAATTTCTGGTTATAAATAATTTCTACCCAACAAGATGGGGTTATTTGGTAAATTTTAAACAATTGTTAAAGACGGATCAGCAGTAATTTTGGACCAGGGAATTGGATGGTAATTGAAATAAGCGCAGGAAGCGATGTAACTAGCATTGTCGGTGCAGAGTTTTGGAGGTGGTATTAATAATTTAATGTCCAATGACAAATGACCAATGTCTAACGACAATTTTTCACGTAGTCTTTGATTTGCCGCGACACCCCCTGCCAACAATATGGTTCTCGGTTTATAGATACCGGCTGCTTTTATAACTTTCAATACCAAAACATCAGTAATGGCTTCCTGAATTTCGTAGGCGAGGTAGTTAATTGTTTCATCGTTTAATTGCTTGGTTGTTTTTAGTTTTTCAACTTCCCGAAGCACTGCGGTTTTTAAACCACTAAAAGACATTTCTAAATTATTGCTGTTCATCATCGGTCTTGGTAATTTAATTATACATTGTACATTGTTCATTCTAAATTTATTTGCCGCAGCGGCAATTGCTGGCCCGCCATAATAGGCTGCTAATCCTAAAAGCCTCGCCGTTTTATCAAAACATTCTCCGGCCGCGTCGTCTCTGGTGCCACCTAAGTATTTTAATTTGCCATGATTTTGCATGAGAACCATATCAGTATGACCGCCGGATACGACGAGGCAAAGAGCAGGAAACAACGGTGATTGGTGTTTGGTGTTTGGTGATTTGTGGGACGTGTCTAGCCAATTGGCATATAAATGGGCAACCAGATGATTAATGGGAACGATGGGTTTATTCCAAGTAAAAGCCAAAGCTTTTGTGGTTTCCACTCCAACAAGTAATGAACCAATAAGGCCTGGACCTACCGTTACTGCTAAAGCATCAATTGTCTCTAATTTGTTTTCTTGCAGCGCCTCTTGTACTACCGGAATAATGTAGCCCACTTGTTCTCTCGCGGCAACTTCAGGTATCACGCCGCCGGTTTTTTGATGGATATCAGAAGAGGATGCCAGGACACTGCTTAAAATTTTCGTACCATTTTCCACTACCGCCGCCGCGGTTTCGTCGCAAGATGATTCGATTGCCAAGGTGCGCATAAAATTTTAATTCTTAATTTCTAATCTATTTCTAGTAATTTCGCCAACTGCGTTGTTGACGGGGTATTTATTTTCGGTACCACCAGAAGTTTGCCTTCCACCATTTCCGCCTGTTGGCGCTTTTTTTCTAAAATCGGATCATTTTCGGTAGCCGCAATTATGTCCGGTTTTATTTTTTTAACTAAAGCAAAATATTCTTGATCAGTTTTTATTTCTGGCAGCAGAAGAACATAATCTACAATAGATTGAGCAGACAGGATTTTAGCCCGTTCTTTTTGTGAATGAATTGGGCGAGTAGAATCCTTTAATCTTTTGGCGTTTTCATCAGATTCCAAAGCCACGACTATGAGCTCGCCAGCCCTTTTGGCCGCCTCAAGAAATTCGAGATGCCCAATATGAAAAATGTCAAAAAAACCGCCGACGAGGACCACCCTATTACTTTTTCTATTGATAAGTCTGATTTGATTTAAAGTAATAATCTTTTCCATAATTTGAATTAAAACTTAAAATTTAAAATTATTCTTTGGTTCCTCTTAAGTATATAGCCTGCCAAGGGCGGTAGTTAGAAAAAAAAGTTTTTTCAAAAAGCACCTGGTCGTTTTTGGAAACCCTGTAATCAAAAGAAGACTTAGCGCCCCAGGCGGAAAAATCAACCTGCTTAGCCTCTCCTTTAGGAAGAGTGGGGTCGTCTTGAAATAAATCAGGAGGGGGAGCGATTTGGTCCCACACCACCGGTTTTGTTAAAAGAACTTTTCGGCCATCGCTTTTTCCATAAAGATTAAAAACCAAACTATAGTTATCCAAATCAGCTAAAACTTGGATTAAGACGTAGTGCCCGGTGTTATTTTTTACTTTTAAATCGTTAGTCGGCGCATAGATCGTAGCATCAAGCCCCGGCGGTTCGTCCTGCTCGTAGTAACCAACGCGGTATGAGTGAGGCCAGCGCTCGATAATCTCAAGTCCGGCGTTTAAGGCCGCGCGAAACAAAGTCGTAGATACTTGGCAGACACCGCCGCCATCACCCAAGATCGTTTTCCCCTCCTTAATTACATAGGCTTGTTTATAGCCGGTTAATCCCGAAACATCGCCCAAGGCTTCATTAAAAGAAAAAATAGCACCGGAAGGAATAAGAATGCCGTTTAGGCGCGAAGCAGCTAGACCAATATTAAAAATGCGATTTTCGATGGAATGATAAAAAGTCGATGAGCCGTGTCCGATTAATTCGGAAATACCCAGATCATTGGCTTTTTCGGTGGTAACTTTTGGATAAACCGTTTCGATGGGTAAGGCGATCGCTAGAGTTTGGGGAAACTCGAATTTTTTATTTAGACTGATAATATAATTATAAAAAACATCCTTTGTTTTATTAATATCTAGCCGCCGTCCATTTTTAGAGGTTTTAAAAGTTATCACACGCTTGTTCGAGAAGGTAAAAAGTGCATCTTCAGCCGGAAAATCAATCCTCTGAGCTATTTTTTCTAGCATTAAATCTAATTTTTGATCATTTAAAAAATAACTGGAATTTAAATCTAAGCCGGAATTGGCCGCCTTAAGTTTTAAATATAAATCGGTGGCAAACTTACCACTTCTTCCGAGGAGATAAGCCTGTTGCGAGAGAAGTTTGCTGTTTTAGCCTAAATTTAACTCTTGGCCGCTTATCGAAGCGATAGGCGAAGTGTCGGTAAAAACTATATTTAACTTACCAAACTTCTGGCTTTTGTTTTGAAAATACAGCTCGACAGCTTCTTTCTTTTGTCCGCCAAAATTAATGCCTTCGATTTTGACGCCGGGATAAATCCGGTTTTGATAGGTCTTTTCAAACCAGGAGGAAAAAAAGATGATGAGCAATAGAAGGCCTAAAACTCCGCCCAGTAAAAAAAAGGGAAGATGGGCTAGAAAATTAAATCTGCCCTTATTAGTATCGATATAAATTATGCCTTTATTATGGCGCCGACTAATTTCAACCCCTGTTTTGTGGTAATTTTTACGCTTATTCATAGTGGTATTTTAACATGTAAAGTTAAATTATAGCTCCCGCATTTCCCCCGCTTCTTTTTCCGCTAGTATTTTTATACCCGTGAGTTTTTCCAATTCTTTGATGTTGAAATCTTTGATATTTCCGGTCACAAAAACGTTAACCTTTGCTAATAAGGCAGAGGCGAAAATCGGTTGGTCTTTGGGGTCAATAAATTTTTTAATTTTAGAATTTATTTTGTCTGGGTCGCTGACTATTTCTGGTGGACAAGACATAAATATTCTTTCAAAGATGGGAATAACCAGGGGTATCTTTTTTTGTATGTTTCTTACGAGTTCTCGAAGTATTTGTTGCGAAATGACCAGAGAAATTTTATGTTCTAAATGGCCGCGAAGAAGCTTTTCACAATTTGAGGATCCGTAAAGAGCAGAAAACCAAACATTGGTATCGGCAAATACTTTAAGAGGCGTCATATTTTGCGGCCCACTTCTTCCTCTCTTCTACGGCTGATTTCTGTAGTTCGCGTTGTGAAACGCCACTGTTTTTAATTATGGCTTGAATTTCACTTAACGCGTCCAGAAAAATTTTTCTTTTTGGCTTAAGGATAATCTGTTTGTCAGAAACTTCGGCTATTAATTCATCGCCAATAGAAACGCCAATTTTAGCAAGAAGCGAAGCGGGGAAGGTAGCTTGACGTTTTGGTCTGATATGAAGAGTGTAATTTAACATTTTCCTCCTACGTTAGACGTAGGATATCATTACCCGGACTACTTGTCAACCCCTTGCACTTCTTTTAAATTTTCTCTATGCTAACTTTAGCATGAAAAAATGGTCATTGGTTGTTGGTCTTTTGTCATTAGTCTTTATTCTTTCTGGGTGCACCATTCCTTTTTTAAACCCAGCACCCAAGAAAGTGACTTTAAAATATTGGGGGCTTTGGGAGCCAGAGCAAGTGATGCAAACAGCCATCAACGATTATCAGAAACTTCATCCCAACATAACGATTGAATATAAAAAAATGTCACCCCAAAGATATCGTGAAACGGTTACCGCGAGGCTCGCCGAAGGTGTCGGTCCTGATATTTTCCGTTTTCATAACACCTGGTTGCCAATGTTAAAAAACGAGTTGGCGCCAATTCCGACGAAGGTTATGGATCAAGCCGCAATTGAAAAGACTTTTTATCCTATTGTTAAAAAGGACCTCAAGACGGGTGGTCAGTATTACGGTTTACCCTTAGAAATCGATTCCTTAGCTCTCTATATCAATAGTGATATTTTAAAAGCCGCGGGTGCGACAGCACCGACGACCTGGGAAGAATTTAAAACCCTAGCGCAAAAGTTGACCGTCAAAGACGCGCAAGGAAAAATTCAAACCGCTGGTGCCGCGCTAGGAACGACAAACAACATTCAGCACTGGAGCGATATTCTAGGACTGATGATGCTCCAAAACGGAACCGATATGACAAAAATTGACGCGACGGTTTTAGCCGATGGGTCAAATGCCGGGGTTGACGCCCTCGACTATTTTGCCTCTTTTGCCAAAGGCGATAATAGGGTTTGGGACGAAACGCTTGATGATTCAATGCTGGCTTTCGCGCAAGGAAAACTCGCGATGTTTTTTGGGCCGCACTGGGAAACGTTTGAAATTAAAGCGACCAATCAAAGTCTTAATTTCGTTATCGTGGGAGTGCCGCAATTGTCCGGCGGCAACACCAACTGGGCAACTTATTGGGTAGAGGGTGTTGCCAGACGTAGCAAAAATCAGGAAGAGGCGTTTGCCTTTTTAAAATATCTAGTTCAAAGCGAGACGCTTAAAAAATTTTATACCGACGCTGGTAAAGTAAGGCTTTATGGAGAACCATACTCACGGGTTGATATGGCGGCTCTAATTAAAGACGACCCCCTGGCCGGAATTTTTGTCAAGCAGACGGATAGTCTGACTTCTTGGTATCTCTCTTCGCGAACTTTTGATAACGGTATTAATGATAAAATTATTCAATACCTAGCCGATGCGGTTAACGGCGTTCATAAGGAAACCACTAGCGCTAAAAGTGCCCTAAGCACGGCGGCGAGCGGTGTTAACACCATTCTTACTCAGTACGGTTTAAAAACCGCGGTAGGAGAGCCGAAGCCATAATTATGTTATTATGGGGCTCATGACAAGAGCAGGCTTTTTAGGTCTTTGCTACTCGGATATTTTTGCTTATCCTTTGACGAAAGAGGAATTAGAAAAATGGCAGATTTCTCTTTCTGTCATTGCGAGGAGTCCCGAGCGAAGTCGAGGGAGGACGTGGCAATCTCAAAACAATAAGAAGATTACTACACTCTCCAATCATTATTATTGTCTTTTATTGAGGTAGAATATTATTCAATTACGCCAGAAGAGTACGAAAATCTCATA
>CAYJSC010000039.1:0-6611 GCA_964372475.1 uncultured Gammaproteobacteria bacterium
TAAATGGCTTATTTCGTTTCGAATACCAACCACCTATCCCCATATTATGTTCTATTACTCGTCTTCTTAGGTTGTTGGTATAGCCAATGTATTTTTGTCGACTCTTAAAACTATACAAAACGTAAGTATAAAACATTTTGGCTCACAAAATAATTAACTTTCCCCGCCTCTTCGGCGGGTCGCCGATGAGGCGACTACCATTAGCCGATCCCGCATCTTGTTTCCAGTATTTTACTAGATTGCCGCGTCGTCCGCCAGTCGGCGGACTCCTCGCAATGACAAAAAAGGACTAACCGTGCTAAAATCACTCATATGGCAAAAGTGGGAACAGTTTTACTTGTTGGAAGACCCAATGTTGGCAAATCAAGTCTTTTGAATAACCTTTTACACACGAAAGTTTCCATCACTTCTCCCCAACCGCAAACAACGCGCCTGGTAATCCGCGGCCTCTATGAAGACGAAAGAGGTCAAATTATTTTTATGGATACACCAGGAATCTTTCATAAGGTGGAAAGTTTGGTCGCCAAAAGGGTCAACGAAACCGCTTTGAAATCGATTAACGAAGGAGCTGATTTAATTTTGTACATCGTCGATCGGACTAGAGCCCATGGCGCGGAAGAAAATAAAATCATTGGCATCTTAAGAAATATCGACACACCAAAAATTTTAGTCGTCAATAAAATTGATGTTTTAAAACCCAACCATTATGCGGAATACGAAATATTCGGAAACGAGTTTAATGAAAAAGTTGAAATTTCCGCTACCCGCGAAACAAACCTAAAAAGACTTCTTGAGGTTATTTTTTCTTATTTACCAGAAGGCAAACTGGAAGATCGAAAAGACCTAGTATATCCGGTTCTTAATATTGATAGCAAAAAATTCTTAGCAGAAATCATCAGAGAAAAAGTCCTGCTTCGGACTTTTGACGAAATTCCTCATATGGCAACGGTCGAGATTACGGAAATTTCCGAAAAATCCGAGCCCAATATGCTTATTATCAAAGGTAAAATACTCACCACTGACGACCGCTATAAAAAAATCTTAATCGGCCGCGGCGGGCAAAAAATAAAAGAGATTGGCTCGATGGCGAGAAAAGAAATCGAGCTGATGAGTAATAAAAAAGTGTATCTGGATTTGCAGGTAGAAACCGATCCGCATTGGATGGAAAAGTATTTATAAGAATTAAGGTATTAAGGTATTAAAGATTGTAACCGCGATAAACTCTCTGTTTTGCCAAGCACGATCATGGTTTCCAAAATCGGCGGCGTGGCTTTTTTCCCGGTAATGGCATCTCTAATAGCCATGAATAATTCCCCGGCTTTTACATCCATATTTTGGGCAAGTTTTCGGATTTGAACTTCCATAACATCTTTTTCCCAAACCGATTTTTCCAATACCGGTATAATTTTTGCTAAATACGTTTTGTTAGGTGTTTCTTCGTAAGCTTCTGGTCTACTGCGGAAAAAATCGGTCAGCAATTCCCAATCTTTCAATTTTTTCATTCTATCTTTTACCAAAGGAAGGGTTTTCTCAATCTCCTCCAGTGAATATTTATGATTATAAAACTCATAAATTTGAAATTTGAAATTTGAAATTTTCGTATGTATTCACCATTTAACCATTCTAGTTTCGTTATATCAAAAGCTGGACCAACAGCCTTTAAGTCTTCAAGCCTAAAATTTTCCATCATCTCCGAAAGGGAAAATATTTCCCTACCAGCGGGTTTACCCCCCTTCGCTAAAGCTTCGGGGGGCATTGACCATCCCATATTTGCCAAATAATTTAAAATTGCCTCGGGAAGAAAACCTTGTTCTTTATACCAGGAAGTCCAAACCGGGTTTTTTCTTTTGGAAAGTTTACTTTTGTCGTGGTTGCGAAGGATCGGGCCATGGCAAAAAATCGGCAGATCCCAATTTAAAGCCTTATAAATAAGAATATGTTTTGGCGTTGAGGAAATCCACTCTTCGGCTCTAATTACATGAGTTATCCCCATTAAATAATCGTCAACTACTACACCCAAATGATAAGTCGGATAACCATCCGATTTTAAAAGCACCTGATCGTCGAGTAATTTATTTTCAAAAGAAATATCTCCCCGAACTAAATCATTAAAAACCGTCGTACCGGAATCTGGAACAGCCAGTCTGATAACATATTTTTCTTCTCCTTGAAGACGCTTAAAAACTTCCTCTTTGGTTAATTTTTTACATCGTCCGTCATAATGGGGAATTTCTTTCTTGGCGCTTTGATCCATTTTCATTTTCTCCAAAATTTCTGCAGTGCAGAAGCAATAAAATGCAGCCTTTTTTTCAACTAGTTCTTTGGCATACTTTTGATACAACGGAAGCCGTTCGGACTGACGATATGGCCCAAATGGACCACCAACATCAGGACCTTCGTCGTATTTAAGACCTAACCACTTGAGGGATTCAAGAATCCTGTCTTCAGAACCTGGTACTAGTCTTTGTCTATCAGTATCTTCAATCCGGATAATAAATTGGCCTTTGTTTTTTTTCGCAAAGACATAATTTAAGAGCGCGGTGTAGACATTTCCGATGTGTAAATTTTCACCTGTCGGTGACGGTGCGATACGAGTTCTTACCATAGTAATTACCTTGAATAAATCCTAAAAATAATCGATAATAAATTGTACCTTGTACATTATACATTGTACATTTTATATACTGCCCTATGACATCTCTTACTGAAACAGCTTATTACACCAGAAAAGGTATCAATGTCGGCATTGTCGCTTTAGTCGCCCTTTTATTGTTAAAAGTAGCTTTCGGCTACCTCTATGAATTATGGTTAGCTCTCAATCCACCGCCACCGCCGCCGCCAACTGTAGCCTTCAAGATCTTGCCCCAGATCAACTTTCCCGAGAGTACCTCATCCTCTTCTTTGGTTTATTCTCTTGAGACTCTCGATGGTAAGTTTCCCAAGCTGCCCAAAATCGGCAAAGTGTATTTTATTCCTATTCCCAGCGAAAGTCTGCAATCCGGTCAACGGGCCAAAGAACAAGCTGCCCAACTTGGGTTTTCGACTCAGCCGCAAGTTATTACCAAGACCCTATGGCAATGGACCGATAGCGTGAATTTTCTCAGAACCCTGCGTTTTAATATCGCCACTGGAAATTTCGTTTTAAAATATGATTGGTCAAACGATACCTCTATTTTTAATAGTAGAGAACTGCCTGACGAAAACGCCGCTCTGACAGAAGCGAAAAATATTTTTAATAACCTAGGGATTTTGCCCAAAGAACTGCAAAACGGAAAGCAGGTCGTTTCTTTCTCTAAAGCCAATCTTGGCAAAATGATTTCCGCCCCCTCTTTGTCTTCGGCTGATTTTGTGCGCGTTGATTATTTGCGCGACGACATTGATAATTTACCCCTGCTGGGTGATACGCCTTCTGTTTCGCCGCTATTTTTAGTCTTTTCTGGGGTTAGGGAAGAAAAAAAACGCATTCTGGAACTTCATTTTGTCTATTGGGATATCGATAAGGAAACTTTTGCTACATATCCTTTGCGTCCGGTGGAAGAAGCCTGGAATGATTTAACCGCGGGCCTAGGCTACATTGCCAACCCCGGAACCACCGGATCAAATTTAGTTAATGTCCGGAAAATTTATCTGGCTTATTACTATTCTGATAATCCCGCTAATTTTTTGCGGCCAGTATACGTTTTTGAAGCAGATAAAGGATTTATTGCTTATGTTTCGGCCGTCGCGAAAGACTGGTTAAAAGAAGCGCTCAGCCTACCTCAGTAAGGAAAAGTTTTGCCAGGTAATATTTTGAAAACCCCACTCGAGAAAAGCTTGCGTCTCGCCAAAACGATTTTGACTATTTAACATTACGGATAATAAGCGGTGACCGTTTCTCTCGGCTTGGGCTACCAAACACTCGCCAGCTTTTTCCGTATAGCCAGTTTTAACGCCATTTACTCCCCAAACTTCGCCTAGTAGTTTGTTGATGTTTTTCAAATAATATCTTTTCTTGCCGGAAATATCGGTAATAAATAATTCTTTGGTACCGACAATCTCAGCAAATAAAGGTTTCTTTAAGGCATAAGTAGCCAACCTTGCTAGATCCAAAACCGAAGTGTATTGGTCCTTGTCGTCAAGGCCTGATTCATTCACATAGTGCGTATCCAAAAGATGCAAGCTTTGGGCTTTTTTATTCATTTCCGAAATAAAGGCTTTTTTGCCGCCCGGAAAATTTTGCGAAAGAGTTTCGGCAGCATCGGCTCCGGAATTTAACAATAAGCCATAAAGCAAACCTTTTAAACTCACCCTATCTCCACTTTTTAACCCTACTAAAGCTGCATCCGTTGAAGCCTCGGAAATGCTCTCCCAGGCTGTCAATATCGCATCTGGGGGATAGTTTTCCATCGCCGTTATCGCCGTCATAATCTTAGTTGTCGATGCCGGATAAAACTTTGCCTGCGGATTTTTAGCATATAAAACGACCTGGGAATCAACATCTATAAGAATGACTCCTTGGGCGGTTAAAAAGGGAATGGGGTCTTTGCCGGTAATTTCGGGATACAGGGCTGGCGCCGGCAGAGAAAATGGT
This sequence comes from uncultured Gammaproteobacteria bacterium, assembly GCA_964372475.1. GTDB lineage: Bacteria > Patescibacteriota > Microgenomatia > JACPZF01 > JACPZF01 > JACPZF01. Next base: position 4,571 of record CAYJSC010000039.1, read on the forward strand.
AAGCTGAAAGTCAACGGTTTTTTTTTGACTAAAAAAAGCGTTTGGTAATAGTTTTGACCAGGTAAAAAAAGCAGGAATAAAAATAAAGCTAGGAAAAGGCTATAGCGAATGGGTTTTTCTTTTAGCTCGGAAAGGAACGTTTTGAAAGAAAGATGTTGTCGAACATTCTTTTTCATGGTTTCATCTTTTGTCATTGCGAGTCATGTACCCTACGGTACATGGCGTGACAATCTACTTTTTTCAATCTGTCATTGCGAAGCCACGAAGTGCCTGTGGCAATCTATCCATTGTGTTTACGAAAATATAGCTAATACGTTATAATCTATCTGTGACCCAAAAACAATATTTTGTCTATATCCTCTCAAATTTTACCAGAACTGTTCTCTATGTGGGAATAACAATTCAATCCTTTATTAGAAGATTTATACGAAAGTCTTAGTAAATAGATTGCCACGTTCTATCACCTTAATTTATTCAGTCCTCGCAATGACCAAATGGCTTAATTAAATAAACGTGTTGGTTCTTCCAACCCTGGTGTTTTTTACTACGAGCCAGTTTTTCCTGATTGTATAAATAGACCAACCATTTAAGGACACGAGTTTGGCTTTAAATTTTCCATTGTCATCCCGCACTTGATGCCTATTCCGATGTATCATAGCCTGTCCGCCTCTGGCGGAGAATGAGGCTAGATTATGAAAAAAGCCACTCTTACCATTTTTGCCGGCCCGATGTTTTCAGTTATTTTTATTTCGTCATTCTGGGGACCCGGCGAAGCCGGGGGACTCCAGAATCAATTCCGGACCCGCTTCTACCTCAAAGAGGGTTTCTGGATCCTGAAATAGATTCAGCAGGACAATTTATATATACCCTTCAGACTCTAGTTTGGGCGAGTATATTCTGCAAAAATATTCTCAAGGTCTCCGCTATAGCGGGCGGGATGAGAATTTGACAAATGGCAAAACTAACCGGTGAAAGAGATATACCCATCTTACGCTGGTTTGTTTGCAATAGCAGCTTAGATATGGGTTTATACTGAAAGTACCTTTGGTACTGAAAGTACCTTTGGTACTGAAAGTACCTTTGGTACTCGCCCAAACTACAGGATATACAAAGAGGGGGGTTTTTAAGGATTCCATTCTATCTAAACGATAATTGATAGGTTACGGCTTTACAAGAGGAAATTTAAGCGTTTTTACCAACACATTAGTTTAATTAAGCCAACCAAATAGTATTCGTCATTGCGAGCGAACGTGGTGAGCGTGGCAATTTACTTATCTCCAAAGCGAGAATTTTCTCGTTAATTCATTTAGTCTGTCAATTTCTCCAAAAAAGCAGATGCCGTAATATTCCAATTCTAATTCTGGTGTTTCTTTTGTTCTTTGCTGTTGTTCAAGGTAGGTTCCTATGGTCATAGTTGAGGTAAAGTCGACAAAATGAATATTATTTTCTAAAAGACTACCCCTAATAGTTCTTATCTGATTTGAATTATCCGCCTGGAGAATTATAAATGGATTATCAGAAATGCTTTTGTGGTCATTTCCGTCTTTATCAAAATAACTATCAAATCTCATTAAAGGAATTTCCTCGTAACTAGCGGAAAGTCCAGCTGCCATATGTCCCAGCGCATTCATAAGAAGATGAACAGGAATTTTTTTGTTTAAAACAGCAACAAATTTGTGTGTTATTTGATTATTTTCCATATGACAGATTAAGAAGTGTAATCGCCAATAATAGGATCGGTTATTTTAATATAATCGCTGTAGTTAAGAAGAATTGATTTACTATGCAGGCCCGCGTTAAAAACGATTTTCTCTTCTTTTTGTAAATTTATGTCAACGTAGAGGGGTAAATTAAGGAGATTGCCAAACGGCGGCACCGCCCCAATTTCTACGCCGGTTAGTTTTTTAACTTCCTCGGGCGTCGCCATTTTTAGATCTCTTAGTTTATAAGCGGCTTTAAATTTCTTAAAATCGACTTTGCGATCTGCCGGCAAAACAATCATGATCGCTTTTTTATCGGCATACATCACCAAAGCTTTTGC
>CAYJSC010000040.1:0-5764 GCA_964372475.1 uncultured Gammaproteobacteria bacterium
TTAAATCTTTTTAAAAAGTCAGTATTAATTCCACCATTGGGAATAATGAGCGAGCCACCAAGAGAGATAACAATATTTTCCATATGTATGTGACTTAAGATGGTGAGTGTACAAATTTTTCGAGGAGTCGTTTTTGACGCCGCAGAAAAATTCTGTACCGAGCCAGCTTAGTGTTGGCATAACGGGCACCAAAACGTTCCCCTACCATTAACTTTACTGTATTCTATCACACCCCCACACTCGTTGGGACAGTCTTTTTCTTTTTTCTCATAAACTAGGAAATAGTTTTGATATTGGCCTAAGTTCCCGTAGAGATCGCGATAGCTTTCATCACGACTGCTTGACCCGCGATACTTTATGCCCTTTTTTAAGACTTTGATGATGCTTTCTTTTAAACTTTTAAACTCTTTAAACTTTAAACTCTTTGTTTTTCTTGTTGGTCTGATGCTGGCTAAAAACAATGCTTCGTTAGCATAGATATTACCGATACCAGCGATAAGACTTTGATCCAACAGAGTAGTTTTAATACTGACATTTTTGTGTTTTAAGACCTGACGCAAATACTCTGGAGTAAAATCTTTCGACAATGGTTCTGGTCCCAATTTTTGGTGCACGCTTTTTTCCAAATCTTTTTTATCACCAAAGAGTTTTACGTATCCAAATTTTCGCGTGTCGCAAAAACGAAGTTCTCTTTCCCACTTGTCATCCCAAACTTGTTTCGGGATCTTCTTAAGGCTAAAGATTGCGTGGGCATACCGGTCGGGCGGATCATTTTTTTTCCTAAGCAGCAGCCTCCCCGACATTTTTAAATGAATACCAATGTAATTGTAAATTTTACATTTTACATTGTACATTTCGATCAGTATTAACTTTCCCCTTCTCTCCACTCCCACAATAGTACTTCCTATTACGCTCTCTTTTACTTCACCAACAGATGGCACTACTTGCTTCGGACTATTTTCCCAAAAATCAACAACTGTGGCGCCAATAACGCTTTGCTTTAAATCATTAATAATGGTCTCAACTTCTGGAAGCTCGGGCATAAAAAGCATTATATCATCTGGCGATTTTATCTTGTCTTGACAAGAAGAAAAGTCTTCTCTAAAAAATTATTATTACCTCTCGGGACTACCGGACTGACTGTTGCTTTCAAAAACCCGCCTGATCTTTTTAATAACACCAGCCAAACGAGGAAATCGACTTTTACTTTCAACGGGCTGTCTGGGCATGTGATCTAGCGTATCAGGCCCAGTATGTTCTAGACGAAACAACTCAGCATCCTCATCATTAAAAACCATCGGACTTCCGCCGGCGCCTATTCCGGATATTCTACGGGGACCATAACTCATGTTTTTCACCTCCTTTCCATTTTCAGTTCAATGTCCTTAACATAACACTACATTTTTTTATATATTATATATATTTTTATAGACCGTTCTTATGCTCTAATTCTGATTTGACAAAGACCAAAAACGTATATTTTTACCCCGCAAATTTTCGCTCGAGCGTCAGTTTGCGATAAAATATTTCAGAAAATACCCTCTGTCCCTTGGTTTCTTATTGTCTTAACAAATTTGATCTTATTGGAAGAAGAAGTTTTTAATTATGAGAGAAATTATTTTATGACCCACTCACAACTAATTAAGAAAATTACCGGCATAGTGTTCACACCGACGAAGCCGTTTTAATAAAGTTGGATAACTCATCCATAGCCAGTAACGAGTAAGGTACCTGTCTTTCCTTATATCTTTTTTGGGAAATTTAACTTCTAAACTAAATTTATTTTCGAAAGTCGCGCTAATTATTCCAAAAAAGAAATGGGTGTACTTGTGTTTTTCTAACCAATCGTGCCAATCTTTTTCCTCTCTTTTAGTTACTTCCTTATAGGCCAATGGTGTTCTAAACGAAGCTTGCTCCATATTCCACTTCGCATAACTTGTAAATGATTTTTTTAGTGAAAGAGGGACTCTGGTTAAGGAATTATAGGTAACTTTTACTCTCTCTTTGCTCCATCTATCAATTATAGTTTTTACAGAAACGGGTAGCGTTTTTGTCCCAACGGCAGAGTCATACCACTGCAGTCTTCCTTGCGGTTTTAAATAATTTAGTGCTTCATTAATAAATCGTTTAGTAAATTCTGCCCCGTCTTTTCCTCCAAAAGAATAAATTGGGTATTTTTCTGGAACGTCTGGCATCGATACTGTTGGCCCATTCCATATTATCAGATCAAACTTTAATCCTTTTACCGGTTGAAAAAGATCTCCGACGCGAAAATCTATTTTTTCTTCGACGCCATTGAGAATACTGTTAAATCTGGCGAAAATCATCGCCCGCGGATTGATATCAGTAGCAATAACTTTTTTAGCTTTGTCCGCACAAAAAATAGCAATAATACCAGAACCTGTAGCTAAATCTAATACAAAATCCCCCTTCATGACCATGGCAGATTTGGCGATTATCGGCGATTCTTCTGGTAAAATTCCCCATACTCCATCTGGTTGGGTTTTAAAAGTATTTCCTATCTTCCTATGGAGAGAATAATTAAAATCGGTGCAAATGAACTTTCCATTGAGGGGGAAAACCTGAACATTGGCACGAAATTTGCCTTTAATTTTTCTAATAATTCCTGACTCTATAAGAGGAGATAAATCAATTTCGCTAAAAGCGAGATCTTTCTCGTAAAAGAAGAGGTCAATATAGTTTTTCTTGTAAGCTGAATAAAATTCGGCTAACAGTGGTATACACGATTTTATTACTGATTTATTACTTAAATTAAGCATTTTCTTTAATCGTATTCTCTATTATACCCTCTTCTAAGTAAACTTAATCAAAAGCCCCTTTTCCAAAGCCACCCTAAACATCCATTGGTAAAATAAAACTTATAATTAGGACTTCCATGTACCCAGTCGTATTCGCCTTTAAAGCATTTTTCTAAAATTATCATAAGAAATTCTCATGTCGGAAAGAATAGCTCTGAACAAACCGCGGCCGATAGTTTTTCCTTGATGAACTGGAACAACGGTGGTTCTTCCATCAGGGTGCTTAAAGAAAAAGTGGCTACCCTTTTTGTGAATATTAACAAAACCTGTCTTATGAAGAACTTTAATTAGTTCGCGAGATTTAATAGGCGAAAGTTTGCTGAAGAATCATCTTTGGCTACTTCTAAACAAAGCCCTATAGATTCTTTGATGTTTTTAATAACTTCTTCGTAGGTCCTGCCCTGGGTATGGCAACCAGCGATGGCAGGCACGTGGGCTACAAAAACTCCATCTTCGTCCTGTTCTATTAAGACTTTGAAATTTAATACTTTTGGCATAAAATTTACCTCATTTGTATTATACCACAGTAAAATACAGCATTACACAAACTTAATCAAAAGCCCCTTTTCTAGCGCCACCTTAAACATCCAGCGGTAAAACAAAAGTCCCAAAACAAGATAAATTAGGTTTAATCCAAAGCTAATAATAAGATTGTTCGTATCAAGTTTGTTGTTCCATAGAACTTGACGCATTCCCTCAAATACATAGGTTGAAGGAAATAATAAGCCTATTTTTTGGGCCCAATAAGGTAATGTCGAAAGGGGGTAAAATACCGCCGAAAAAGGCTGAAAAATAGAAATAATAGTCCACGCAAAAGAAGAAACCCTCCAACCGAATCTAATAATTAATCCCGTGACGAATAAGGCAATCGTCCAGCCAAATAGTGATAAATTTAGTAAAAAGGGCAGAAAATGCCAACCTAGAGTAAAAATATTAAACGCGTAAAGAAAATAAGCCAGTGTCACCAAAATAACAAAACTGGCAACAAACTTAATCATCGAGACAAAAAGTCCTCCTAAAAAATATTCCCAAATACTAATCGGGGTAGAAAAAATATTCAATAAATTTCGATCCCACGCGTCGCGCATAAAGATCAGACTGGTTTGCTGTTGCGACAGGGTGATAATCCCCCAAAAAATTACTCCGCCTAATAAAAAAGTAAGAAGCGATGGCGAGCTGATATTGTTTTTGGTTAAATAAACCGAGAAAAGCCCCCAAGTCACAAGTTCCATTACCGGCCACCAAAAAGTATCCGTGATCTGGTCTAAATTCCTTGGCCAGACCAAAAGATGCCTTCTCATGACGGCTTTTATTCTATGCCATTTCATATTTATCACCTCTAGTTTGTTTTAAAAAGTAATCTTCAAGGCTCGGCTTGTCGATAGTAATTTGTTTATACTCTACGCCCTTTTCGGCCAGCCCGGCCAAAAGATAGGCAATATCTTCTTCGTCTATCTTAATCGTTATGTACCTTCCTTCGGCGGATGCTTCCCAACTGTTTTTCCTAGCAAAATTTAAGGTCCTTTTTTGTCCGTCTTTGATCATTAAATTTACTTTTACTTGGCTGATTTTTTTAGCTAGTTCTTCTGGCGTATCTTCGTCGATGATTTTCCCGTGATTAATAAATATGACGCGGTCGCAAACCTCCTCGACTTCAGCCATGTTATGCGAAGTAAAAAGCACGGAAGTCTTAAACTTTTTTTGGGAGGATAATAGATATTTTCGTACTTTGTCCGCAATGTCAGGATCAAGCGATGCCGTCGGTTCATCTAAGAGAATAAGCCTTGGTCTATTGATAAATCCTTTGGCCAGATTAACTCTCGCTTTCTGACCGGCAGACAGAACATCAAATGCCAAATTTTTTATTTCTTTTAATTCAAAAACCTCAAGGACTGTTTCGATGCGTCTTTTGAGATCAGAAACGTTATACATTTCGCCAAAAACTCTTAAGATCTCCTCGACCGTCAACTGAGAAGGCAACGCATTATAGGCAGACGAAAAATTCATCTGCGAAAGAATTTTTTCCCGATTATTTTCAAAATTCATGTCAAAAATTTTGATTTGACCCTTGCTTGGTTTTAAAAGGCCAAGCAACATGTTTATCGTCGTAGTTTTCCCGGCGCCGTTTGGGCCTAAAAGACCAAGTATTTCGCCTTCGTATAGTTTAAAAGAAATATTATGTACCGCTTTAAACTTTTTTTTCGGTTTACCCCACGAAACTTTAGTGAAGTGGGGCACATAAAACCTTTCCCAAAAAATTTTGGGTTTAATATCAAATTCCTTGGTTAAATGGGAAACCGCTAAAACCGCGTTTGACATAATTTTTCCTCCAAATATAGAGAGTAATTGTTTTGAGCTAAATTTACTGCTCTAGTAATTATGGCGCAAGAGGAAGCTAAAAAGAAGTGTCTTTTTGCTTTTGACAATTTTTATTTTGTCTCAACAGATTTTTCTTCAAATACAGGTTGTTTTTTCTCTTCACGGGGTAAAACTAACGTTCTTCCTTTTTGATCATAAATAATCTCATCCCCACCAGTACCTTCTATTATGTATGTGCCAGGTACTCCATTTATATGTGGTCTTAATTCTATTGCTTCTTCTTGTGCCATATTTTAAATTAATCCTGTTAACTAGACCTATTATCTATTATAGACGGAATAATCCGACTTGTCAAAAAAGCGACGTTGATCGTCTCTTGTTATTTATACATTGACTCTTCCAAAATTTTGCCGTCAATGGTCACACTTTGGTTATTTTTTAATTTAACCACCGAGCCGTCTTTTTTCTTTAATTCACCAGCTTTCGTTAAGAGTGAACCGTCTTGAAGGGCGATATCGTTATCCATATTACTATACTGCCCGTTTCGAAAAACCATCATGACGTTGTTTTTAAGAAAATATGACTCCTTAACTTCCGTACCGGGCGCTACCGTTTCTGTCTTCATT
>CAYJSC010000040.1:5774-6460 GCA_964372475.1 uncultured Gammaproteobacteria bacterium
TCATTCCCGAAGTCGGCGAAGGAGAAGTTTTGCTAGTCGTTGGCTGATGAGTGCATCCGGCCAAAACTAAAGCCGAAACAACGCCAATAAGAAGAAATAATTTTTTCATAAACTCACCTCCTACGAGCAGAAGATAAGCTGTACTCTAGATAAATTATAACGATTTGTCAAGAAATTTTAGATTTTTCGACTACAAATTCTTTTATTTTTTTCTTAAATTCTTCTTTACTAAACTTTTCCGCCTGACTTACGCAATCAGATGGTTTTATGTTTAAATTGTTCAGTTGTTTAATTGCCAAAATTAGACTTTCTCCTGTCGGTTCATCAAAAAAAATTCCGGTTTTCCCATTGATTACTGTCTCCATTACTCCACCACTGCGATAAGCAATCACCGGCTTGCCAAAACTCATCGCCTCCACCGGCACCCTTCCACAATCCCCATCAACGGCGGGAAAAATGACTGCCTTACAGTTACGGTAAAGGCTTACTAATTCTTCATCATTTACCTCGCCTAAGAATTCAATCTTTTTTTTGTATTTTGATTTAGAATTTGTAATTTGTAATTTGTAATTATTCTCCTCTCCTCCTTTTCCCACTACTTTTAACCCAAACCCCATTTCTAAAGCCGCCCCGATGGCTAAATTGATATTCTTAGCAACCGCCAACTTCCCAACGTACAAAAAATA
>CAYJSC010000041.1:0-6458 GCA_964372475.1 uncultured Gammaproteobacteria bacterium
CTACATTATATCATGAAGTTCATAAAATAAGAAATTCCGCAGGCTTGCCCGCCGAAGCCTTGGCGCAGGCGGGTGTAATCAAAAATGTCAACTAACTATCGCATTTGACTCGTGAAAAAGAATAAAGCGAATGGTCGTTTGACTTAGGTGAAGGTTCTTTTTTAACGTCAGGTTGACAATAAAAGCGTTTTTCGGCTGATATTTTGTCAGGAAACTGCGAAACGAGCGGGATAGCTCTGTGTTTTTCATCTTTTTGTATTTTATTTCGATCGGAATAACACTCTTGCCTGCATCAATAATAAAATCCACTTCTGCCCGATCTTTTGTTCGCCAAAAGTGGAGTGTAATTCCCGTGTCGCGAATGTTTTCAGAGAGTATATTGGCAACAAAATTTTCGAAAAGGAAACCAGTGCTTGCTGAATTTGTCGCATTACCAAGTTCTCCTAAAACGAAGTTGCGAAGACCCAAGTCAGTAAAGTAGAAAACCGGACTTTTTGTGATTTCCTTTCGGATGTTGGTAAAATACGGAGTAATTCTTCGGATGATGAAGGTTTTTTCCAGATACCAAAGGAATTGACGGACGGATTGGCTAGAAATACCCAGGGTAGAGGAAAGTTCAGAGAGATTGACCAGGTTTCCTATTTGTGAAGATAACACTTTGACGAGATTTGCAAATTCACTCGTTTTATTCACCCCCAACAGAAAACCGATATCTTTTTCAATATAGCTTTGAAAGAGTTCAGAGATAATCCTTCTTTTCTCGAGTATTGTATCGGCTAAAACTACCCGAGGGTATCCCCCAAATTCAAGATATTCAGTAAGGAGGCTAAGAGCGCGGTCTTTTTCAATAAGAAAATAGTCATGTAACCGATGTTTAAATCTATAGTCTGTGCGAAAGTTGACAAATTCGAAAAAAGAAAGAGTCGTCAGTTCAAACACCCGTTTTCTACCGGCAAGCGATTCGTGAATTTTTTCTTTTAGCTCCAGGCTTCCTGATCCGGAGACGATAAATTTATACGCTAGATTCATATCATACAGACCTTTCAAGAATAAACCGGCATTTTCTTTTCTTTGGATTTCATCGATAAACACATACCCCTTTCCCTTCCCGATTTCCAACTCAATCTTTTTTAAAAGTGTCTCTTGTGTAATAAAGAATGCTCGGTCTGTCTCGATATCCAGATTAAAATAGACAGTCTTTATGTTTTCCCCTTTTAGCTTATCCTGTAAAAGCAACATGAGTGTGGTTTTCCCAGATTGGCGAGGACCAACAATGAGGCTGATTTCTTTCTGATCGAGGTGGTTTTTCAACTCCGTAAAGAGGGTCCTTTTAATCATATAAGTATGATTATAGTACGATATTTTGTAAAGTCAAGTTATTAAAATATCGTATTCGTACTTCTTTGCTCCATTTCAATGTCCCTTTTCATCGCTTTTTCCTTGAGCGCTTTTCTCTTGTCCCACTTTTTCTTACCCCGAGCCAAGCCCAACTCTACTTTGATTAAGTTCCTCGTGGTATATAAAGACACCGGAATAATCGTGAGATTGCTTTGCTGGATCTTTGACTGCAAGGCTAACATTTCCTTTTTATGAAGAAGCAGTTTGCGACTTCGTTTGGGATCATAATCGCTATTATCGGCAAATTGGTAAGGGCTGATGAAGCAATTAATAAGCATCGCATCGTTGCCGATGATTTTAACAAAGGAATCGGCAAGAGTTAGGTGCCCAGCGCGGACGGATTTTACTTCGGCACCGGTTAGTTTTATACCGGCTTCAATTTTCTCGCCGATTTCATAATCAAAAAAGGCTTTGCGGTTGGTTATTTTCATATTTTTAATACGGAACCGTTTTCAGTCCCAGTTTATACCCGATAACGTTGGTTATTAAATGCAGAAAAAAATATAAACAGATTGTCGTAATTATAACTGAAAATGGGATGGGATAAAAAAGTATAACCAATAATATGGCACCGATCGTATGGTCAATTTCATCAAAAGGTATCCACATTTTGTGGGGAGCAATGTTTAAAAATCTTTTAATGATGCTTTTTAAAAGATCACCAGCAAGGGCACCGAAAGAGAGAAGAAAATAAAACAAAAAGTTTTGCCAAAAAGAAAAATTAAGAAAAATAATATCCTTAAAAATCTGATCCAAAAAAATATATTTAAGACTTCCCCAAAAAACTCCACAAAATAGCCCATAAATTAGACCGCCGATTTTTTTATGCTCTCCGATTAATCTTTTACTTTTAATCGTCAAACCAAAATCGATTGGGTTCTGTATATCTTTAATCATGGGGATTTTAAAACTTATCACCGCCCCCATATTGGCTAGCGCCGCGGGAAAATAAAAATAAAAACTGGTCAAAAGCAGATTAAAAAAGTCCATAATTTTCTAATATAAGAATTATTAAAAAAATAAACCGTAAGGGCAGAATATATATTTTTTTAAGTTTTAAAGAAACAAAAGACAAAAATATATTTAGAAGAAAAAGTAAGAAAAAAATTCTACCGAGAGAGGAAGCAATTTCTCTAATAAAAATAAACCCTTCGCTTAGTCTATCACTAGCTATATCTGCCAATAGGCCTTCGTAGCTTGTTTTTTGATATTTCCTGGCTGTTGCGCCATCAAACCAATCCAAAAGAAGTATCACGGTTAATATAAAAATTTTTGGCCATAATCCATTGGTGTATAAAATCACCATGGAAACTAAAATTCCCGCGATTTGATAATATGAAGGATTGATCTTCGGAAGAGGTAAATAACCCTCAAACTGAGACAGAATGTCTTTGTAAAATTTGGCTAAAAAGTGCCTTGAAGGTATTTTATCCATAGAAAAATAAATAAGAGTAAAACTACCCCATCGATTTTAATTTTTAAAGACATTTTTTGCGGCAGTAAACTTATTTCGGTTTTAGAAACGGGGTTAAAAGGTATCGATTTCCCGACCAAAATATCCTCGGTTAAATGAATTAAAAAGGCTACAAATATCACGTACGCCATTGGGGGATTAAAAAAGTAGAGGAAGAAAGTAAAAAAACCAACTATTAATACTCCTAATAATTCGTGAAGGGGGCTTCTGGCCTTATGAAGTTTTCCTCGGAAACCCTTTTCTTGATAGAATTTTCTGTCTCTAATAAGGTAGTAAATATGGTCTAGGTCTAAGACCGCCGAGGATATTAAAGCTGTCGTGATAATCCCAGTTTCTGTCGGCGCAATTTTAGCCGCGGTTAATGCGATTAATGAGCCAGAAAGCACGTGGGTTAGAATGAACATGTCAAAAGAGGTCTATGGTTTTAACCCGATAATATAAATCTTGTTTCCCGATAGTAGAAACATTTTTTTCTCGTCTTCCAAAACCGCCAAATCGGTGACGTCTTTTATCCCTTCCCATTGATATTGTGCTTGGTACACGCCTTCTTTATTTAAAACCACCACTCTCTTATTACCGCTATCTAAGAGATAAATATTTTTGGTTTCATCGCTACTAAAGAGACGAGTCGGACGAGAAAATTCGCTATCAAGACCGTTGATCGCAAAATTTATCGGTTTTCCTTGTCCGAATTTGACTAGCGTTCCATCACTACTTATCACCCAAACAAAACCATCGACGACTAAACCAATGGCTTTACTAAAATCGGGTTTTATATCGCGGGCCAAATACGACCTGGCATCGGAAAAACCATTAGTAACGGGAACATATTTAATAATATCGCCCTTGGCTTTATCCAATAAATAGAGATTGCCGGAGAAAGTTACCATGTCAGCAACCTCTCCCCAGTCCTTGTCGGCCTTGACAACATTAGTAACTTTTTTGTTTTCCTCGCTAACTTCCAAAACCCCCTGGCTTGGGGAAAATAAGTAAGCGGCCGTTCCCAGGGTGATAAATTTCACGTCCTTAATATTGTCCCCGCCGGCAACGATTTCGGGCGATTTGCTCTCAACCGCTAGTTTATAAACAGAACTATTATTTACATCAAGGATAAGAAGGGTTTTTTTATAAAGAAACGATCGAGTACCGCTCGCTTTGTCTTTTATTAAATTTAAATCATAAAAAACTTCCGGCGAATCGATTTTATAAACACCGCCAATTGCCGTTAAACCATTATTGATGTCTTGTAAAAGTTTTTCGCCTTTTTTATATTCTTCTGATTTTTTATTTTTGATGTCGCCAATTTCCTTTTGCATCAAGTCCCTCGCAGTGATTAAAAAATTTCTCGCTTGGGTGTTGTTTAAATCAATAATGGCTGCTCCTTCGTCAAGCTTATTTTTGGCTTCATCGTAAGATTGATTAAACTTGGCTTTGCCTTTTTCTGCCTCTTTTTTATGGATTCCCCAAACGACGCTCGTGAGAAGAAGAATTACGAGAATTAAAGCAACTGACATGGTCGTTTTGCCTCTTTTGGACGAAGTAGGATGATTAAAACCCATCCCCCGGCGGGAAAAAGGCCGAAGGTGAGACTTAAATTTAGAAAATAAAAAGTCAAAATTAATAAGTGGTAGATATTTATCTTTGGCTTTTTTAATTTCTTCGGGCCTTGTCTGTTCTTCTGGAATCTCATTATCTTCGACTATTTCTTGTTTTTTAAAATTAATGATTAAACAAGAGCAGTTTGCATTCAGAGGCGATCCTAAAACCAGAGGCGCTATCGCCGAAGTTATGTCAGAAGGAGAATGGTGATCAAGGTTGGCTAAAATACTTTCCTGGCTTACTAAGGATAAAAAGGATGTAGAACAAAGAACAATCAAATCATCACTATTTACAAACCCAGAGGCCAGATTTAAGTTGGTGCCCGAAGGCACAACGTTAGCAAGCTTACTGTGCCGGTAGAGAAAAAGGTGCGCTTGGTTTAAAGACGCCAGGTATAAAACGTTCCCCTGCAAAACACACGCCGCGATTTCTATTTCCAATCCTTTTTCTTGGCTTTTAGCGCCGGTTTTTTCTAACGCAGATTTTAAAGCTAAAAAGGGTTTTTGGGGATCTTGATAATATTCCTCTTCTAGTTTGGTAGCTAGTTCTTTTCCTCTCGGCGTAATTTCCTCTTCGGTATTACCCTTAAGGCTTATTACATAAAACAGTCTTCCTTTATCGATTAATTTATTTTTATCGCCGGGTTTAAGGATTTCGGGGTCAACGGCGAAAACCTGCGTCCAGGAATCTGTCTTTGGCGTTCCGACAACTTCGGAAAAGGAAACTTCAAATTGGTCGGGCATAAAGCGTAAAACTTATAGCGTTAAGAGTGCAAAGACAAAAATCAAAAAAATAATTGCCAGATGAATTAAGGTTATTAACTTAATCCCCTGCTGCCCGCCGCCGCCGACAACATTAGACATTAATTGAACTTGACGAACAACCACCAGACCAAACGCTAAATACATCACGAGTCCCATAATAATAAAAATCTTAATGACGAAAAACGGATTTAACCCGATCACGTTTTGTAAAGTACTATCAAACGTCATTTATACTCCTTGCGTCGCCGCAGGCGACGCCTTCTCTTTTTCTTCAATTAATTCACCGATTTTTTTTACAACTTCTTGGGGCTGCGGGACGGCTTCGAAAATAAAATTTTCTTCGGTCCCCGCGGTTTGGATAAACACGTCACCATAGTCAAAAATCGAGCGAACCACGCCGCTTACTTTATAGGTCACGTCCTGAATTTTAGATATGCGCGTCGAAGATAATTCACGGTGGACCAAATTATTAAAATCAACGTCAACAATCCTTTCGTTAGTCACGAAATAAACGTTAAAGTACCAGTCAAGATAGTTTACTAAAACAACGCTAAAAGTAACCGTGTACCAAAATAGGGTAAAAACGAATTGATACTGTACCGGTAAATCCGGCAGGGGATTTAAAAAAGAAAAAATGGGAAAAATGACTAAGGGTGCAAAAAGCATCACAAAAGCGGCAAACAACCAGGGTAAATTCGTGATGGGATGACGTCTCAGCAGTAAACAAATATTTTCTTTATCTTCTTGGCTCTCAAAATGGATATCAACAGGATTGGCCATATAGGCCATCAGAGGTTGTTTCATTCGGTACCAAAGAGAGCCTTTGGGTTTAATTTTAAAAGAAGGGTGAGAAGATGGGTCAACTACCTCTGGCTGATCTACCGTGCTAGTTGGTGTTTCTTTGATAAAAACGTCAGGCATATATAAATTATACCATTATCTCTTTTCAATATTGAAAAGAGGGCCAACAATTTGAATATTAGCGGGAGCCCGGAGATTAAAAAAGTTCTTAAATTCCGCTCCGTCGAAATTTTGAGAACCGGCGTCTCCGGAGATACTCACCGAAGTCGTTCTGCCGCCACTCCAATCGACTGAGACACTAACCTCTGATATGTTTTTATAAGCTAAGCTGCCCAATTCCTGGCGGACTCTCTCCGCGCTCCAAGTATCGGTCCCGGATGGCGGATTGTCGGTTTGGTATAAATGTTCTCTGGTACTTGAAT
>CAYJSC010000042.1:0-6442 GCA_964372475.1 uncultured Gammaproteobacteria bacterium
TTTAAAACATTTAAACATTCAATTAAAATTTAAAATTTGAGTTTTGAATTTTTATTTATGGAGTTAAACACTGAAAACTTGAAACGCGTCATCAACCAAGGCTGGCTAAACTTTAAACGCAACAGCTGGCTGGCATTCGGAACCATCGGAATAATGGTTCTGGCTCTTTTGATTTTTTCGGGCTTGGTCGCTTTTAATGTTATTTCCCAGACCACCGTGGCTTCGCTTGAAGAGAAAGTTGATATCACTGCCTATTTGAAAACCGATGTTTCCGACGAGGCGGCATCTGAAATAGTCAAAGAACTTAAAGGCCGCGGCGATGTCGCTTTCGTGAATTATGTTTCCCGCGAAAAAGCCCTTGAGGACTTTAAGGAAAAGCACAGGGACGAGGAATTAATCCAGCAGGCCATTTCAGAGCTTGGCGAGAATCCGCTTCAGGCCTCTTTGGAAATAAAAGCGAAAGAAACTAATCAATACGCGAACTTGGTCAGTTTTTTGGAAAATTCCAGATTCAGCGGCCTCTTGGACAAGGTTGATTTTTACGAAAACCAGACCGTCATCAGCCGGATTCAGAAAATCTCTTCGGGCCTGCGGGTCGGCGGGATTTTGGTTACTTTAATCCTTTCGGTCATCGCTGTTTTAATAACTTTCAATACCATCCGGCTGACTATTTACAGCCAGAAGCAGGAAATCGAGATTATGCGTTTGGTCGGCGCTTCCAACTGGCATATCCGGGGGCCGTTCGTGGTTGAGGGCGCGATCTACGGAATAATCGCCGGCCTCGCGGTTTTGGCGATTTTTTATCCGATCGTTTTTCTGGCCTCGCCCCGGATCCAGGCCTTTATCCCATCCGTTAATCTTGTTTCTTACTTTTCCAGTTTCTTCGGCCAGATGCTGGTTCTGGTCTTTGGTTTGGGCATCGCCCTTGGTATTATTTCCAGCTTCATCGCGGTGAGAAGGTATTTGAAAATTTAACGAATAGCAAAAAGCGAATAGCGAATAACGAACAGAGAAAAGGCATTGAAGAAATGCCTGCGCTGAGCTTGTCGAAGCGCCGTTTTTGGTTTAGGATTAATCAGTTTTGCCGGGTCGGCTAAAGGTAGGCCACGACGCTCTGAACGTCGGTATCTTGGTTCGAATCCAAGCCCGGCAGCCAATGATGTTCCCATCCTTGGCTCAAAAGAATTTTTTAAAAATGGTAAAAACTAAGAGCTTGCCAAATTTTGAGTATGGAATGATTTGGGAAGATACGGTTAGCGGTCATCGTGTCGGCTGTCTTGATGTTTCCAAAAAAGAAGACGTTGAAAAATTGATGAAAGGCGAAAAAGCGGTTCTGGCGGTTCAAGACCCGCCATATAATGTGGATATAAATAATGAGTTTGGTAATTTGCCGCTGGAACAGTACATTAGTTGGAGCGATAAATGGATTAACCATACCTTAGACGCATTAGGCCAGGATTCTTCTCTTTATATTTGGCTTGGCGCAGATATCAGAAATGGGCTTCAACCCCTCGCGGATTTCATAATTATGATGCGCAATAAGCCCATTAAGATACGCAATTTCATTACAATGAGAAATCAGCGTGGATATGGAACGCAAAAAAACTGGATGGCAATCAGGCAAGAATTGCTTTATTACATTAAAGGCGAACCGACTTTTGATGTTCAGGCAGAATATACCGACATACCTAAAAAAACAAAAGGATATTATAAGGAAGTTAATGGAAAAGTCACAGAAAATTTTGAAAGAAGTAAGTCATTAACGATTAGAGCGGGAAATGTTTGGTACGATATACAGCAAGTTTTTTATTTGATGCACGAGAATATTGAAGGATGTTTTGCCCAGAAACCCCTTAAATCCGCAAAGAGAATTATTGAGGCAAGTAGTAATAAGGGTGATATTGTTGTAGATTTTTTTGGTCATTCCGGCTCAACCTTGCTACAGTCAGAGTTAAGTAAAAGAAAATGCTACACAATGGATATAGAACCTAATTATTGCAAAATAATGGCCGCCCGATTACTTCATTTTAGGCGTACCGGGGAAACCGGTTGGGGCAGAACCAAAATTTTAAAAGACGGGGAAATTTTAGTAAATGACGAGCAATTATTAGGTGCGCCAACGCTTCTTGATTTGGCTTAACCATGGACAAGAAAAAATTAGACAAAAAACTTGATGAGTGGATTAAAGAACTTCCACAGGAAGACCGGAAATTTCTTTTGGCGCATTTGAGTAGCTTAAAATCCATTTACCCATTCAATGAGTACGAATACCGCTTAATGTATCTACTCGACAAGAAAGTCATAACTTTTAAAGAGTATGAGAGTTTGCGAGACGCATATGTGAACGCGAATCCATATCTGAATCTTTACAATATTTCTCCTCGCGTCTTTGGGGAAATTTGGGCGCAACAGCATTTGGTTGATTTGGATTCAAGGTTTGAGAAACCATCAAAAAAGGTGGATAAAAAGTATTCTGGCGATTATGATCTTTATCTCGAAAGCGGAAAGAAGATTATCAAGGTTGAAGTAAAAGCATCGAGAGCTATCAATACTAAAATTAGAGGTGGATTAGAACACAAGGCGTTGAGCATTGAATCAGGTGAGCCATACTGGATGAATTTTCAGCAGCTAAAGTTAGGCATTGTAGATATTTTTGTTTTCATTGGTGTATGGATAGACAGGATTTACTACTGGGTTCTTACAAACAGAGAAGTAAAAAATCACCTAATGAGAAGTCACCAACACAGAGGCGGAATTGAATTCCAGATCGGCATTACCGATAAAAATTTTGATGATTTTAAAAAATTTTTAGTCAAACCTGAAAAACTGATTGAAACAATAAAAAATAAAGTTGAATAAATTTTTATGAAAATGACTAAAATCTTAATTCCAACGGCTCATTCGCGTGTTTCGCTTTCTTGGCGAAACCCCGGGCATTTTTACGGTAAGACCGGTTCGTTTGCCTAAAATGCCCGTCAGAGCAAAAAATCAATTTGCTCTGACCCGATAAGAAAGGAGCGTGCGGATTTAAAATAATGAAAACAGAAAATGAAAAAACTTCAGATTTCTATTGTGATTTAGCTCTAAGCGGGAAAATTGATATTGAGAAGGTTTATGAATCAGATAATGTTTTGGCTTTTCATCATACCCGCCCGGCATATAAAAAACACATAGTTATCATACCCAAGGAACACATCGACGATTTAACTACTCTCAAATCAAGCCACCATAAAGTTATTTTAGAAATTATAGAAGTGGCAAAAAAGTTAGCTAAAAATTTTGATTTTGAAAAAGAAGGAGTTAGATTTATTACTAATATGGGTATTTACCAGGATTCCAAACATTTACACTTCCATTTAGTTTCAGGAGAAAGAAAGAAATAAGTGGATGAAGGAGTGGTTGGAGGAAAGATAATTCATATGAATACATTTTTAGAACACATAATCGTCAATGTTTCTAATCCAAAAGTTTCCTTTCCTTTTTATAAGGATTTATTCATTTACTTTGAACACAAGATGATTGCTTATAAAGAAGGCGACCATATTGCCTTTAGAAAAAAAGGGAGCACTGATTTTTGGATTGTTGTTACGGAACCAAAATACATTAAGAATGGTTTTCACAGAAAAAATACTGGCATCAATCATTTTTGCTTTCATGTATCTTCAAAAAAAGAAGTTGACCAATTTAATGAGGAATTTTTAAACCCAAAAGGCATAAAAACTTTATACAATAGCCCAAAATCATTTCCTGAATATACTCCTGATTATTATGCTGTATTTTTTGAAGATCCAGACAGGGTTAAATTAGAAGTCGCATCATTTACGATAAAATATTAAGGATGAAGGAGTGGTTCGAGAAAAAATAATGAAATTATATCGGTTCAGTCCAATAAAGAATCATGATAAGTTGTTAGAGGCGATAAAGCACACCCATTTTGCCTGTTTTGAGTTATGTAAAAAAGCTTTCGGAAAATATCTCCCGGTTGCTGGGAACGTGGGAGTCTTTTGTCATTACGATGACGAATACGATTTTTTAACTCGTCTTCGAAAAGAGCTGACCGAAGAATCCGATAATGTAAATCAAAAATATTTTCGACTTCATAAATCAGTAACTATTCCCGTAAAAGACGATGTGCCCGAGACAGCATATACGTATTTGTATATCCGAAAACCTGACCAATACAGAGCACAAGTAGGTGATGTCGATTTTGTTTTAGGCGACAGAGAATACATTGAACTTAAAAAGTCTTTAGCGAGTGGTAAAAAAATTGGTGGGGCAAAGATATTTGACCGTCCCGACCTAGATATGGTTGAACTGTCCGACCCAGACATAGATGCTCTTGCTTATGTAAGTAATCGAGCAATGGCCGAGAAAGTTAGAGTTAAACAGTAATCTATTCTGTTCGGGATGAAGGAGTGGTTGGAGTTATTAATTAAGCTAATATAAATGCAAAAATTATATCTGAAAATAAAAGATCATTGGATTTTCTGGGTAGCCACAATTTTATTCACTTGGTTTTTAGGCAAGAAATTAGATTATTTATATGATAATAAATTATTTGGAGAAATCCCTGATCTAGTTGTTAAGATCATATCTTTTAGAATCGCTGTTCCAGTTGTTCCTTTAATCTTAACAACACTACTTAGCTCTTTTTTATATAAAATATTCAGAAAATTCAAAAATAGAAAAAACGAACTGAAAATAATTAGTGCTATCTATGGTGCTAAAAATAAGTACATCAATGTTACGAATGAATTAGATAATTTAATATTCGAAAATAAACTAAAAATTATAATAGGTAATAATATAGCAGGAGACCCTATTTATGGCGTACCCAAAAAAGCTAAGATTAGTTATAGTTTCAGGGGTAAGAAATTCGAAATTACTTGCGATGAAAATGAGTTACTTGAATTGCCAAAATTAGGAAATTAGTTGATTTAAAATGAATTATTACGAAACAAAAACTCGTTCTCTCGTAAAAACAATAATCTGGAGAATTATTGCAACTCTGATTACTTGGGGGACTATTTATTTTTATATCGGGAAATTAGGAGAATCTATTGAAATTACACTCGTCGCGGCTTTAATCGGAATGACTGCTTATTACTTTCACGAAAGGATTTGGAATAAGATTGAATGGGGCAAAGAAAATAGAACCCCTTAAATTTAGACATGATTTTGTAAGATTTTATGCTTACCAAAGGAGAAACTGATTATCTTGCGAAAATACCGGATGACCAAAAGATGGTAGTTAAACCCTGGAATTCAAAGGGACTCAAGATTGCTGACCAAGTTATTGCCGAAATCAGAACAGTTGAGTCGGATTTAGAGATAATGTTATTAGGTTCTTTGCCGTTAAAGATTTTAGGCCAAGAAGATATAGATATAAGCGTATTCTGTATTAAATCAGAACAACCTAAACATTTGGATAACTTTAAGAAATTATTCGGCGAGCCAAATAGAATAGGCACTAATTCGACTGGTTGGGATTTTGAAAGGGATGGATTTTTAGTAAGCGTCTGGCTCACAGACCCAACAACCGAAACAACCAAAGCCCAAGTTGAAGTATTTAGTTTATTAAAAAATAATTCCGAACTACTAAAAGAATACGCAAAAATTAAAGAAGAAGCTAAAGATTTGCCATACAAAGAATATCAGAGAAGAAAATATGAATTTTATCACAAAATTTTAGATTCATAATGAAATCTCTTAAATTTAGACATGATTTTGTAAGATTTTATGAAAGTTCAAGTTGTTGATGAAAATGACAATATTATCGGCTATAAAGAAAGAGCAGAAATCGATTATAAAAAAGACATCTATCGTATTTCTGCCTTATGGGTTACCAACTCAAAAGGCGAGATATTAGTTGCTCAACGAAAACTAACCAAGGATAAGGATCCAGGTATGTGGGATCCCGCAGCGGCCGGAACTGTTGAAGAATACGAAACTTATGAAAGTAATATATACAAAGAAGCCCAAGAAGAAATCGGACTGACTGGAGAAACTTTTTTATTGGGCCCAAAACAAAGAAGATTTACTCCTCGTCAGTATTTTTGCCAATGGTATACGGTTATACTGGATAGAGATATAAAAGATTTCAAGATTCAAGAGGATGAGTTAGAACAAATAACTTGGATACCTGAAGAACAGTTAGTTCAAGAAGTAAAAGAAAACCCAGAAAAATGGATTCCTCCCATGTCAGAGATAATTAAAACTTTTATTGATAATTCAAAAATATGAAGACAATTTTAGTTGATGCGGTATTCTGCTTTGTCTCTGATACGGGAATAATTTTCCAAGAGATGTTTGATTTGCTCGAAAAGTATCCTAACAGGAAAATCCTTCTTACCGAGGCCAATGACGAGCAATTTGAAAAATTTGGTTTGAATAAAATGCTTTACGAAGTTTTTACTTTAAAACATAATCCCGAAAAAACCGA
>CAYJSC010000043.1:0-6313 GCA_964372475.1 uncultured Gammaproteobacteria bacterium
TGGATTTAGTTGGCATTTCCACAATCTTGCCCAGAGGATCGACTACCAACCCCCGCATTGCCGCCAATTGTTTCAATTGATCTTTAGAAGCCCTGGCTCCTCCAGAGTGAATAATCATGCGGACAGGATTATCAGACGGTAGATTTTCCCAGGTCAAATCGGCTATTTTTTCCGTAGTCTCGATCCAAAGTTCATGATTTAAACGCTTTTGTTCCTCTTTAGTAATCAATCCTTGAGCTAAATTATTTTCGATCTCGGTGATTTTTTTCTCGGTTTCTTTGATTAATTCGTTTTTGTTAGGCAACATGACGTTATCAAATACCGAGACAGATAATCCACCCGACATTGTAGCTCCCCAGAAACCGATATTTTTAATATCGTCAATAAGTTTTACCACTTCGTCTCGGCTACAAAGGTTTAGAGCCTTAGTAATAAGATTTTTAATCGTGCCGGCTTTAATACTTTCGTTAATAAATCTTAAACTCGAAGGAAGCAGGGCGTTAAAAAAGATGCGGCCAACCGTCGTTTCTATAATTTTGCCATCAATTCTGACTTTAATAAGTTGTCTAATACCTATTTTGTCTTGTTGATAAGCGGCAACTACTTCTTCTTCATCTGAAAACGTTAACGCGTCGTTCTTTTTCTCATGAATATCAAGAGATGTTAAATAATAGCAACCTAAGGCCATATCTTTATTGGGAACAGTAATAGGACTCCCGTCGGATGGCTTTAGGAGATTTTGTTTTGGCAACATTAAATTCAGCGCTTCTTCGCAAGCACTTTTGGCCAAAGGAATATGAACGGCCATCTGATCACCGTCAAAATCAGCGTTGTAGCCGGCACAAACACAGGGGTGAATTCTAATGGCGTTACCTTCGATTAAAACTGGCTTAAAGGCTTGAATACCTAACTTATGAAGCGTTGGCGCTCGGTTGAGGAGAACCGGATGATCCTTGGTTATTTCCTCTAAAATATCCCAAACTTCCGTCGTCCTTCTTTCGAGTAAATGCTTAGCACTTTTAACATTGGGAGCTAGGCCTTTAGTAATAATTTCTTTTAAAACAAACGGCTTAAACATTTCCAGGGCCATCTCCTTAGGAAGTCCACATTGGTGAAGTGATAATTCCGGACCGACGACAATAACGCTTCGACCCGAATAGTCGACTCTTTTACCAAGCAGGTTTTGGCGAAATCTTCCTTGTTTACCTCTTAACATGTCGGAAAGTGACTTAAGCGCTTGTGCCGCCATCGCCGTTCGACCAGATGGTCTTTGGGTTGAATCGATTAAAGCATCGATCGCCTCCTGCAGCATTCTTTTCTCGTTACGAAGAATGATTTCCGGCGCGCCTAGGTTGATTAAGTGTTTTAGACGATTATTGCGATTAATGACACGGCGATAAAGATCGTTAAGATCGGAAGTAGCAAACCTACCGCCAGTCAGTTGTACCATCGGTCGCAGATCGGGCGGAATAACTGGTAAAACCGTTAGAACCATCCATTCCGGTTTAATCTTGGCTCTTTTAATACCTTCGAGAAGTCGTAGTCTTTTTGCCACGCGGACAAATTTTGGACCCGTCGAGTGTTTTATTTCTTCCCTTTGACTCACCACTAATTTATCGATATCTAAATTCTTAATAATTGCTAAAATAGCTTCGGCGCCCATCCCTAGTTTCATAAACTCGCCGACGCCGTATTCTTTCAGCTTAAAGTATTCGTCTTCGGTAACTACGTCTAGAGCTTTTCTGCCGCGGACGATCTCTAAAAGCTTCTGATAGATTTCTTCCACCTGTACTTTTTGATCTTCAATCGAACTTTTCGTGGCAATAACTCTTTGTCTGGTCGCAAGTTCCAACTCCGAAAACGTCATGTCGCGTTGTTCTTCGTTTTTAATCTGCTTTTTGAGTTCTTTTTTGCTCTCTTTTAATTTGGCGCTTATTTCACTTTTTTCGCTGATAATAGTTTTTTCTAACTCCGTCTTTTTGCGCTTGGCCTCATCTTCTAGGAAGGAAATCGCCTTTTTTCTTTCTTCTTCGTCAATCCCTAAAACGACGTATTGAGCAAAGTAGATGACTGATTCCAAATTTCGCGGCGTAATATTAAGAAGCAAAGAGAGCTTCGAGGGCGCACCTTTAAAGTACCAGACGTGAGCTACCGGCGCGGCTAAAGCGATATGTCCCATGCGTTCGCGTCTAACTTTGGATTGGGTCACTTCGACGCCGCATTTATCACAGACTATCCCTTTATAGCGAATCCTTTTATATTTTCCGCAGTAACATTCCCAGTCTTTGGTGGGGCCAAAAATTCTTTCGTCAAATAAACCATCTTTTTCTGGCTTTAAGGTTCGATAGTTAATCGTTTCCGGTTTTAAAATTTCCCCAAACGACCAGCCTTTAATTATCTCTTGCGAGGCCAGGCTAATTTTGAGTCCTTTAAAGTCAATGACGCTTGCTAAAATATCGCTTTTTGATGCCATATTTACTCCTCAACCTTTTCTTTCTTTTTATCTTTATTATCTTCTTTACTATTTATGGATTTACTATTAGTACTAGGTTTACTAGTATCGTCCGCAGCCGCAACCGCTGGTGTCTGGGTAGGACTGGCAACAACAGTTTGCAAAGCCGTCGAAGTAGCGGTTAGTTCTGTTGGTGGTAGGACTAATTCACCTCGCACTGGCTCAACCGGTGTTATATCAAGTCCCAAACTATTTAATTCTTTGACCAACACTTTAAACGATTCCGGAATTTTAGCCGTTGGCACATCAATGCCTTTGACAATGGCTTCAAAAGTTTTGGCACGACCGACGACGTCGTCGCTTTTTATCGTTAACATTTCTTGTAAAGTATAGGCAGCGCGGTGAGCTTCTAGAGCCCAGACTTCCATTTCTCCCAGTCTTTGACCTCCCATTTGGGCTTTTCCTCCCAAAGGCTGTTGGGTGACTAGGGAATAAGGACCAGTGGAGCGGGCATGAGTTTTATCCTCAACCATGTGGATTAATTTCATAATATAGCCAACGCCAACCACAATCGGTCTTTCGTATAATTCACCCGTTTTCCCATTTCTTAAATAAGCTTTTCCGGAAACTGGCAATTTGGCGCGGGTCAGCATTTCCACGATTTTATCCTCGGAAACTTTTTCAAAAACCGGTATGGCCACTTTGCTATTTAAGGCCTCACACGCCCATCCCAGATGAGCTTCCAAAAGCTGTCCTAAGTTCATTCTCGCCAAAACCGAGAGCGGCGAAATAATAATATCGATTGCTGTACCATCCTCTAAATAAGGCATGTCGGCTACGGGAACAATTTTAGAAATAACACCTTTATTACCGTGGCGTCCGGCCAATTTATCACCAACGACCACTTTTCTAATCTGGGCGGCTTTTATTTTGATTAAACGATTAGTACCGGGCTCTAGCTCGTCACCTTTTTCGCGATCTAAAATTTGGACACCCACGACAACCCCTCTTTCACCATGAGGCATTCTAAGGGAAGTATCGCGTACTTCTCTGGCCTTTTCGCCAAAAATGGCCCGCAGTAATCTTTCTTCGGCTGACAATTCCGTTTCGCCCTTGGGAGCAATTTTTCCGACTAAAATATCATTAGGCCCCACTTCGGCGCCGATAACAACAATACCGTTTTCATCCAAATTGGCCAGATCTTCTTCGCCAACATTGGGAATATCTCTGGTCGTTTCTTCGGCTCCAAGTTTAGTGTCAACAACGCTCGCTTCATACTCTTCGATATGAATAGAGGTTAAAACATCATCTCTTACCAGTCTTTCCGAAATCACAATCGCGTCTTCATAACCTAGGCCCTCATAGCTCATATAAGCAATTTTTAGATTCTGACCTAGGGCTAATTCGCCGTTATCACAAGCCGGCCCATCGATTAATAAATCGCCTTTTTTAACTTTTTGCCCAACGGAAACCGCGGCTTTTTGCGAATAACACACGCTTTGCGCGGTACGCCTAAACTTTTCGATAAAATAGATTTCTTTGTTGTCGTCAATTTTGATCGTCTCTGTATCCGAAAGACTGTTTTTCTTATCGGTATTTTTTATCTTCAGCACGATTTTCTCAGCGTCAACGTATAAAGCCTCTCCGTCATTTCTTGCAACAACTACCCTTTCCATGCTTTCCGCCACAGCACTTTCCATTCCAGTACCAACAATCGGAGAAGATGGCAATAAAAGCGGAACCGCTTGACATTGCATGTGAGTGCCCATGAGCGCCCGGTTGGCTTCGTCGTGATCGACAAAAGGAATAAGTGACGCAGATGTTCCAACCACCTGGCGAGGTGTAATATCAATATATTCTACGTATTCTGACGACACCTCTAAAAATTCACCTTTATAACGAACGGGCACGCGTTCGTCTCTAATAAATCCCTCGCTATCAATATTTACTCCCGCGTGGGTAATATAATGATTTTGTTCATCATCGGGCATTAAATAAACAATTTGTTCGGTCACTTTGGTGCGCGCTGATTTGCCTCCGGATAATTTTTTCACCACGCGATACGGAGTCTCTAAAAAGCCAAAGTCATTTACTTTGGTATAAAGAGTTAAATAGGTTACCAAACCAATATTTGGTCCTTCTGGCGAACGGATCGGACAAATCCTGCCGTATTGGGAAGTGTTAATGTCACGGATGGAAAATGAAGCTCTTTCCCGTGAAATGCCACCTATGCCCATAACGGTTAGACGACGCAAGTTATCAACTTCCGAAAGCGGATTGGTTTGATCAAGAATGGTAGATAATTGGGAAGTACGGAAAAATTCATTTATCGCCGATATCACTGGCCGTGCGTTAATTAATTGGCTTGGAGTTAAAGGAATGTTGGGAGGAGTAAGGCTCATTTTTTCCCTTACGGTTCGTTCTAGTCGCAAAAGTCCAATGCGAAAAGCGTTTTCACTTACCAATTCTCCCACACAACGAACCCGACGATTTGACAGATGATCAATATCATCGACTTCTCCCTCTCCTCTTGTTAATGCTATCAAATAATTGATCGCGCTAACCACGTCTTCTTTTGTCAGGACCCAATTATCAGCAATATTTTCAATCTTAAGACCAAGTTTTTTATTGATTTTATATCTGCCGGCTTTGCCGAGTTGATATCGACGGCGATTAAAAAACATATTTTGGATAAGATTTTGGGCATTTTCTAAAACAACAGGTTCGCCCGGCCTGATTTTTTTGAAAATTTCGATAATGGCTTCGCTGGTAGAAGTTGTGGTATCTTTATTAAGAGTTAAAGGAATTAAACTATTTTCGTCTTTGGAAAATAGTTCTTCAATTTCTTCATTACTAGAAAACCCGATCGCTCTAAGGAAAGTTGTGACTGGAAATTTACGCTTGCGATCAATCCTAACCGTGATAATGTTGTTACGACTAATATTAAATTCCAACCAAGAACCCCGGATGGGTCTGATTTCTACCATGTAAAGCATTTTGCCAGTAATGGGATCTATTTCTCCGGTAAAAAAAACACCCGGCGATCTGATGATTTGGTTAACCACGGCTCTTTCAATACCGTTAATGATGAATGTTCCAACCGTTGTCATTCTCGGAATATCGCCAAGAAAAACTGTTTGTTTAACAACTTCACCGGTTTGTTTATTGGTTAATTTGGTTTCTACCCTAAGAGGAACATCATAAGTAAGGCCTTTTTCAATTGCCGAAGCGCGGGTGTGTCTTGATTTCCCAAAAGAAATGTCGCCAAAAGATAGACTCCAGTTTTTGCCGGTATAATCTTCAATCGGGGAAATTTCTACTAATCCTTCTTTTATCCCTTCGGCCAAAAACCACGAGTAAGAGTCTTTGGAGACTTTGTTTAAATCGAGCTGGGGTAATCCGGTGAATTTCCTGCCCCAATAAATTCTCTCGGATGGTTTAATATGATCGTCTGCCATTAGGAAATGATCTTTAAAATTACTATTTTGGATTTGCTAAACAAAAATAAGCGTACATATCGTACGCCTTTTTCAAGGTTAACTGTTATTATTTATACAATATTTAATACCCGCTGTCAATAAGGACAAATCTCTTCAGAGATATTTACGAATATTCTCGTTGTGCTCTTCTAGGGTCTTGGCGTAATGCATTTTCCCGCTTTTGTCAGAAAGATAATAGTAATAGGGGGTTTTGGTAGAAAAAATTACCGCCTTGATCGCTGACAACCCCGGGTTGCTAATCGGCCCTGGCGGTAACCCTGGATATAAATAGGTATTAAATGTCGAGTCTGTTTTTAAGTCGTTATTGGTTAATTCTTTTTTCCACCAAGAACTACCGTCTTCACTCTTAGTACGTTCTCCT
>CAYJSC010000044.1:0-6229 GCA_964372475.1 uncultured Gammaproteobacteria bacterium
CGCTTTGTTAATTATTTTTCCAATCCAGTTTTATGATAATAAGATCTTCCGGACTGATAAAATAAACTTTTTGTTCTTCAATAATTTGAACTTTTTTTCTTTTAAAACGTTCTTTATCAAACACTGTTCCTTTATCAAACCACAGGTCGATTTTAAGACCCAAAGGTAGATATAAAATATTTGTCATAGATTTTGTCTTGATGGCACTTATAATACCTTCCTTGTCATAGAGATAATCAGGCGAAAGATCCTCAAGTACTAACATGAGTGATTTAGAATTTTTTTGAGAAACTGAAATTTTAAAATCGAAATCATGCGAGGTTCTTTCTCTTCCGTAAAAAGAAACAGCCAACGAACCGGTAACGAAATAATTCAGGTGGTGTTTATTGAAGACGTTACTTAGAAACAGGAGTATGTCTTTGTAAATCATTTTGTTTCATGCCCTCCTGGTGTAAATTATGGATAAATTCCGTAAGCTGCAAGGCATTTTTCAGGCTCTGCTCACCTGTTTTTCGCAATCTCATTTTTATATATATGTTGTGAAAGGACGATTTAATTTTTTGTTTTTTCATTAATTCGTATTATAGCAAAAAAAGAAATCCCTATTCTTTTTCTAAAACCGCCACCGCGGCGACGAAGTCGGATTTATCCGATAATCTCATTAAAATAACGCCTTGTGTAGCTCTTCCCAGCCGGGGAACCGAATCGATGGAGACTTTAATGGTTTGTTTGCCGGATTTAGTTGCCAAAACAAGCTGGTCTACGGTTTCTGATACCATTTGCGCGGTGACAATCGGGCCGGTTTTAACGGTGACATTGGCGACTTTTACACCCTGTCCGCCGCGTCTTTGTTTGGGGAAGGAAGTAACCGGAGTTCTCTTCCCGATTCCTCTTTCGGAAACAACTAGAATGTCGCGAAAAAATTTTAATCTTTTATCGCTTGGGTGTTCAATTTTTTGCGGTACGCTCTCCATGCCAACTACTAAATCATCCTTTTTCATGCGCACCCCGTGGACACCGATGGTGTCTCTGCCGGTTGGTCTTACCTCTTTTTCGGAAAACCGGATAGATTTTCCTTGATGGGTAAAAAGCATGATATCTTCATCGCCAGGTGTTATTTTAGCCCAAACCAACTCATCACCTGCTTCTAATTTGATCGCTGTTAAGCCATTTTTTCTGATATTCCCGTATCGGGAAAGGGCTGTTTTTTTGACTGTACCACGTCTTGTAGTGAGGAATATGTAACCACTATGGGTTTTTTCACCAGTAGCACTATAGGTTAGAATAGAGTTAACCCGTTCGTCTTGAGTGATATTGATCAGATTGACAACAGCTTGGCCTTTGCTAACGCGAGAACTTTCTGGAAGATCCCAAACCTTAAGTTGATATACTTTGCCCTTGTTGGTAAAAAACAAAATATTGTCATGGGTGTCAGCAGAGATCAGATGTTCAATTTCATCCTCTTCCTTCGTAGTCATGCCCGTAATGCCTTTGCCGCCTCTAGCCTGGGCGCGATATGACGAAGGCAACAGCCTTTTGACATAACCAGTTTTAGTAATCGTAATAATCATATTCTGGTTGGGGATTAAATCTTCATCGGAAAACTCCCCGACTTTGCCTTTGATAACCTTTGTTTTTCTTTCATCGCCGTATTTTTCTTTAAGTTGCAGAATTTCCTCTTTAATAACTTTTAAAACTTTTTCGGGATGAGCCAGAAGATCTTCCAGATAAGCAATCGTTTCCATGACCATGGCCAGTTCATCTTCGATCTTTTGTCGCTCCAGGGCTGCGAGTCTTCTAAGCTGCATATCCAAAATCGCCACCGCCTGGATTTCAGTAAGACTAAACTTGGCCATTAAATTCTTTTTGGCTTCGTCGGCGTCTTGGGATTTTTTAATCGTGGCAATAACCTCGTCGATGTGGTCGACGGCTATTTTTAAACCCTCCAAAATGTGAGCTCTGGCCTTGGCCTGTCGCAATTCGAATTCACTTCTTTTAGTAACGATTCTTTGGCGGTGTCTAATGTATTCTTCGAGAATGGTTTTAAGAGTTAAGGTTTGCGGTGTACCATCGACGAGAGCCACCGTGTTTACCGGGAAAACGGTCTGCAGAGCCGTATGCTTATATAAATTATTCAATACTTGTTTTGGTCTCGCATCTCTTTTTAATTCAATCACCACTCTGATGCCGTGACGGTCGGATTCGTCTCGGAGGTCGGATATGCCTTCTAGCTTTTTATCCTTAACTAAATCCGCAATCCTTTCCACCATCAGGGCTTTATTTACTTGATATGGAAGTTCAGTAATGATAATGGCGGAGCGGTTGGCATCGGTGATTTCCTCGATTTCGGCCCTACCCCGCATAACCACTTTTCCCTTACCCGTCGCATAGGCATTAGCAATTTCGGTTTTATCAAAAATAATTCCTCCTGTCGGAAAATCCGGGCCGTGGATAAATTCCATGAGCTCTTCAGTAGTTGCGGAAGATTGAAAGTTGATGATAGAAGGTAGATTATTTTCTAACTTCGATTTTCTACTTTCTACTTTCTGCATATCAACACTTTTTTCTATCATGAAGTTGATCGCGTCTACTAATTCTCCTAAATTATGGGGCGGGATCTTAGTTGCCATTCCCACGGCGATACCTTCAGAACCCATCAGAAGCAGATTAGGTAATTTTGCCGGTAAAAAGACAGGCTCTTTTAAGGTGTTGTCAAAATTAGGAATAAAGTCGACCGTTTCTTTTTCCAGGTCGAATAACATTTCCGCCGCAATGGCGGAAAGTTTGACCTCCGTGTACCTCATGGCCGCGGCCGGATCGCCGTCAACGGAACCAAAGTTACCTTGCCCGCTGACCAATTGGTAACGCATGGAAAAATCTTGGGCTAGCCGAACTAATGCATCATAAACAGGAATATCACCATGAGGATGATATTTACCTAATACTTCACCGACAATTTTAGCGCTTTTGGAAAACCTGGAGGTATGATGTAAACCCATTTCATGCATCGCGTAGAGGATGCGTCGGTGAACTGGTTTTAAACCATCGCGAACGTCAGGGAGAGCGCGGGAAACGATAACGCTCATCGCATAATCCAAATAGGACCTTTGCATTTCGTCAGTAATTTCAACCGATATGAGTTTGCCAATGTTCATAAATTTTATTTACCAAACATCGAGACGACAAACGGCGCAATTAATAAAGCTACAATTTGCACAATTTTCATCATGGGGTTAAGAGCTGGTCCGGCGGTATCTTTTAAAGGATCGCCGACCGTATCGCCGACAACCGCGGCCTTATGAGTATCACTGCCTTTGCCGCCGTAGTTGCCATCCTCGACGTATTTTTTGGCATTATCCCAAGCACCGCCTGAGGTACACATAAATAATGCCAGAGCCAGTCCGGAAACAACCACACCGGCCAGGAATCCTCCCAAGCTTTCCGCGCCTAAAAATCCGACCAAAACAGGGGCACCGACGACAATTATAGCTGGGATAATAAGTTCTCTTTGTGCAGCTGCGGTGACGATCGCAACGGCTTTAGAATAGTCAGGAAGAGTTTTTCCTTCCATAATTCCTTTTATTTCCTTAAATTGACGTCTAACTTCTTGGACTACTTCCATGGCTGCTTTCCCAACCGATCCGATAAGCCGGGAGCTAAATAAATATGGGAGAGCAGTTCCAATTAAAAGTCCAGCAAAAACTTTGGGGTTGGCGATATCAATTGATGTTAATCCCGTTACTTCAAAATAAGTAGCGAAAAGTGAACTGGCCGCAACGGCAGCGCTTCCTACTGCAAAACCTTTGGTTAAAGCTTTAGTAGTATTGCCGACAGCATCAAGACTTTCTGTTACCTCAGCCGCTTTACCAGGGACATTGGCCATTTGTACCATGCCTTGGGCGTTATCGGAAATTGGTCCGAAGGTATCAAGAGACATGATAATACCTGTTGTCGCCAGCATTCCCATACCGGCTAGGGAAATTCCGTAAAAACCCAAAAACCAATAGCCAATAAAGATGGTGGCGGTAACGATTAAAATATTAAAAAAAGTGGCTTCCATGCCAATGGCAATTCCACTTATGATCGTTGTACCAGCGCCTGTTTTTGATGCGGTTGCAATTTGCATAACAGGTTTTTCCCCAGGTCCGGTGTAATACTTGGTCAGAAATAAAATTGCTAACATCGAGATTATTCCGGTTACAGCCGCAAATCCGGCTCGCGGCTCGTTTAAAAGAAAAACCGCAAGAGCCATAAAAATGACCATCGCAGAAACTGCCGAAATAATAAAACCCCGAATTAAAGGTGAAAGGGGGTTTTCGCGATCATTCTTAGCTTTTACAAAGAAAGTTCCCAGTATTGACGTAACAATGGCTGCCGCACGTGCTAAAAGTGGGAAAACCACGCCTTTTAAGCCAAACATGGCACCCCCTAAAATCATAGAAGCGACAACGGTAACCTCGTAAGATTCAAAAACGTCAGCTGCCATACCAGCACAATCGCCAACATTATCACCAACATTGTCCGCAATTGTCGCGGGATTTCGCGGATCATCTTCCGGAATACCGGCTTCTACTTTACCAACTAAATCAGCCCCAACATCAGCGGCTTTCGTAAAAATGCCTCCCCCAACCCGCATAAAAAGGGTTAAAAGTGCCGCACCGAAACCATAACCAACCAAAACATCTGTGGCATGTTTGGCGACGAGATCAGCCCCCTGAGTGATATAGGAAAAATAGGCCCACATATAAATTAAAGAAACGCCTAAAAGTCCCAGACCTACGACTAACATTCCGTTTACAGTTCCGGCGTCGAAGGCAATTTTGAGAGCAGGATTTAAACCATTTTGAGCACTATTTGCAGTTCGAACATTGGCGCGGACAGCAATCCACAAACCAAAAAAACCGATTAGGGCACTACCTACGCCTCCTAAAATAAAAGCAACAGCCGTGCCTGTTCCGAGGGTAAAATTGATTAAAACGCTCAAAATCAACATGATAGGAAAGACCACGCGAAATTGTTTTTTAATATAAGTCATTGCGCCATCTCGAACCGCCTTGGCAATCGCTTGGAGTTTTGGACTACCCTCTTCTTCTTTTAGCACCTGCCTCGTTAAATAATAGCCATAACCGATGGCCAGAAGAGCAGTAATTGGAGCAACAAATAATGCAATAAGTTGAATATCCATATTCCTCCTTAAATTATATATCTAAATTAGCTGTTTTAGCCCGCGATTGAATAAAACGCTTTCTCGGCGGGACCTCTTCACCCATTAACATATTAAAAACTTCATCGGCTTTTTGCGCGTCGGCTATGGAAATTTGTTTGAGAGTACGGTTCTCTGGGTTCATGGTCGTTTCCCAAAGCTGTTCCGGATTCATTTCTCCCAGACCTTTATAGCGCTGAAGTAGTGGTGTCTGTTTACCACCAGAGGCCAAATTCTTAATTAAAAAGGCGTCTTTTTCTTCTTCAGTATAAGCGTAGAAAACTTCTTTAGCAATCTGGATTTTGTATAATGGTGGAAGAGCAATATAAAGATAATTGCCCTCAAAAAGGATCGGTAGATGTCTAAAGAAGAAAGTTAATAGTAAGGTTGTGATGTGTTGGCCGTCGACGTCAGCATCACACATGATGATTATTCGATGATAACGCAGTTTTTCGCGGTTTAAAGTTTCGCCAATACCCATTCCCAAAGCGATAATTAAATCTTTTAATTCTTCAAATTCAATAATTTTGTCAAGCCTGGCTCTTTCCGTATTTAAAATTTTGCCGCCAAGAGGCAAAATAGCCTGAAATTTACGGTCTCTCCCCTGCTTAGCAGAACCTCCAGCACTATCGCCTTCGACAATATATAATTCCGATTCGCTGGGATCCTTTGATTGACAATCAGCTAATTTTCCAGGAAGAGTTGATCCTTCTAAGGCGCCTTTTCGCAAGACTAGATCCTTAGCCGCTTTGGCTGCTAATCTGGCTTTGGCGGCGAGGGCCACTTTTTCTAAAATTCGGCGAGCGTCGCTTGGATTTTCCTCAAAAAACATATCTAAACCTTCTTTAGTTACCGATTGGGCGAAAGGTTGAACCTCGGCATTACCGAGTTTGGTTTTGGTTTGGCCCTCAAATTGGACTTTATCGCCGGGCATTTTCACAAAAACAACGGCGGTTAAACCTTCTCTGGTATCTTCTCCGGTAATTGCTTCATCGCCATTTTTGAAGGCGCCGATTTTTTTACCAT
>CAYJSC010000045.1:0-6218 GCA_964372475.1 uncultured Gammaproteobacteria bacterium
TTGTTTTTTGAATTTGCTTTAATAGAATTAATGATCCTTCGACAAGCTCAGGCCTTCGGCTCTGAGGCTCAGGCTCGAAGAGATCATGGTGAGGATTTCGAACCCATGAAGAAAAAAGTTATTGATCAAATTACGATTACTGTTATTTTTCTTTTTATTCTCTCGGTTTTTCGATTCACCCTAGATTTATCTTTGATCCCTTTATGGCTAGGTGGGCTGTTGGGTGCTGTAATTTTAGAAACCGACTATTTATTCCAAGTTTTTTTGGTACAGCCGGAATTACCAGTGGCGCAAGAAGCGAAAAGGTTGGCGCGAGAGGGGAAGTATGTAGCGGCAGTAAAGACGGTATACAACAGGACCGACGAGATTAAAAATCTGACTTTTCAGACGATTTTTTTCCAGGTAATTTTTTATGCGTTTGGTTTTTTTGTGATCACCTCCACAGGAAGCGTCTTGGGGCAGGGGCTGGTTTTGACAGCTCTTCTTGGCCTTCTGACTAAGCAGATTAGAGAATTTAGGGAAATTGGGGAATTAGATAAAGGTTGGTTTTATCGCCTTAATGTAGCATTAACCCCAGACCGGCAAAAAATATATGTTGCCATAATAACAATCTTATTTATTCTTCTGACGACGTTTGTTTTAAAGTAACTCAATGGAATTAATAGCGCGAAATTCTTCCCTGTGGCATTTTTTAAACGACAAACTTCAGCACCTAGTCGAGGATGGAGAAAAGCTTCTGGGGTTGATAAAAGAGTCACAAATTATGTTCTACGACTATTCGGTAGTCGTTTTTCCCTTTGCTAAAGCCTACGAAGGATTTTTAAAAGACTTGTTTTTAAGTTCAAATCTCATTACGCCCGAAGAATATGCCAGCCGTCGGTTTCGTATTGGCCGCGCCCTAAATCCGGAACTCGACCGGCGTTTTCGCCGCCGCGATTCGATCTATGACCGGCTGACCAATTATTGCGGCCATAGTAATTTGGCCAACGAGCTCTGGGAAGTTTGGAAAAAAGGCCGAAATGGCACTTTCCATTATTTTCCTAGAAGCGAGCAATTTTTAAATCTGGAGGCTGCGCAAAAAATTATTCTGGAGATGCTAGCCGTGATGGCAAAATCGCTAGGGGAATGTAGAGTGAAAATTACGAATAGTTTAAGGAATACCAATAGATAAATGACAAAGTATAATAGTTTATGAGTTTAAAAAGTTTAAAAGTTTAATGTTTTCGATTAAACCCTACGGAGTAGTTATTGCCATTGCTATTTTAGTAGGCTTTTTCGTTTGCTACTGGCGCCGGAAAAAGTACGGATTAAAAACTTCTGATTTAGAAGATTTATTTCTCCTGGTCATTCCGCTCGGGGTGGTGGGAGCGAGGCTTTATCATGTGCTTGATAAATGGTCTTACTATAGCCAAAATCTTGGGGAAATTTTTGCGATTTGGAATGGGGGATTAGGGATTTATGGAGCGGTTTTGGGTGGGGTAGTGGGGTTAATGGTTTATAAACAAATGAACAATGTAAAATGCATCCCGCAAAGCAGGATCTCGTTTCACTCGACAATTTACAATTTACTAGATTTTTTGATGCCGTCTCTAGCGATTGGGCAGGCAATAGGGAGGTGGGGAAACTTTCTAAATCATGAAGTGTTCGGAGGACCAACTAATTTGCCCTGGAAATGGTTTATTCCTGAAAATTTAAGGCCGGAGTATTGGAAAGATTTCAGTTATTTCCATCCCACTTTTGCCTATGAAAGCTTATGGGTACTGATAGGATTTATATTGCTGATTTTTTTAGAAAAGCAGTTGGCGACTCGGGAACGAAATTTTTCTCATTCTTCAATTCCTCGACCCGCAAAGCGGGTCTCCGGTGAAGAACTCGAAAAATTTATTCCCTCCTCGCCAAATACTGGCCTTTTAACCGGATTTTATGCAATTTGGTATGGCGTTGGCCGTTTTTTCTTTGAGTTTTTAAGATTTGATACAGCCCAAGTAGGCGGGATAAAAGTGGCACAGGTGATTAGCTTGTTATTAGTGATTGGTGGTTGGTGGTTAGTGAGAAAAAGCCTCTCGTCAAGGGGGAAGTTTTTAGTGTAAAATAAGTTACTTAAGTTTCTTAAGTTACCTAGGTTACTTTACTTAGATAAAAAGAAAGGAGAAAAATGTCAAGAGCTGTTTTCACCGATGCTAATTTTGAAAGCGAAGTCTTAAAATCCAACCTTCCGGTTTTGGTGGATTTTTATGCCGACTGGTGCGGTCCGTGCAAGATGGTTGCGCCGATTGTCGAAGAGTTGGGTAAGGAATATCAAGGAAAATTAAAAGTGGGGAAGCTCGATGTTGATAATAGCACCGAAACGGCGCAAAAATACGGCGTGATGAGTATTCCGACGCTTTTGTTTTTTAAAGGAGGACAGGTAGTGACAAGCTTGATTGGCTTTAGACCCAAAGAGGCGATTGTCGTTGAGGTGAATAAAATACTTGTTTAATTTTCAATTTTAAGTTTTAAATTTTAAATAAATAATGAAATATTAAATGATAAATTATTTATTATTTAGCATTTAAATATGACTTAAAATTTAAAATTTGTAATTTAAAATTTTGTTATGTACGACGTCATCATCATTGGTTCCGGCCCGGCCGGATTAACTGCTGCTATTTACAGTATTAGAGCGGGATTTAAAGTTTTAGTTGTGGCCGGCTATGCCTGGGGCGGGCAGCTGATGTTGACAACGCAGGTGGAAAACTATCCGGGATTTCCTGAGGGGATTTTGGGGCCGGATTTGATGCAGAACATGCGTAAGCAGGCAGACAACTTAGGTGTGGAATTTATTGATAAGGATGCCGTTGAGGTAGACGTTAGCAAAAAGCCGTTTGCTGTTTATACAGACGAATCAACAAAAGTCGAGGCAAGGGCTGTAATTATTGCAACAGGTGCGGTGACTAAATGGCTGGATGTACCAGGCGAAAAGGAATTAATCGGCCGCGGTATTTCCTCCTGCGCTCCCTGCGACGCGTTTTTCTTTAAAGACAAAGATGTGATAGTGGTTGGTGGAGGCGACAGCGCCATGGAGGAAGCCCTGGTTTTAGCCAGAGTGGTTAAATCGGTTACCATTATTCATCGTCGTCATGCGTTTCGCGCCAGCCAAATTATGCAGGATCGGGTCTTTGCCAATCCCAAAATTAAGGTAATCTGGAATACGGTAGTGATGGAAATTCTGGGGGAGGAGAGAGTGACGGGAGTGAAAATTAGGGAATTTGGCCCCACTTCGTCCCGCTCAGCGGGACTTCGCGGGGTAAAGGAAGGTGAGGGAAAAGAGATGGCAACAGATGGCGTTTTTGTGGCTATCGGGCATAAACCAAACAGTGAAAAATTTATAGGCATTATTGATCTCGACGAGAAAGGCTACGTAAAAAGAGAGGAAAAACACGAAGAGAAACTTTTAAAGTATTGGTCGTCAACAAGCGTTGACGGCGTTTTTGTCGCGGGAGACATTCATGACTATCGCTATAAGCAGGCGGTAACCGCCGCGGGTTTTGGTTGCATTGCCGCATTGGATGCGGAGAAGTGGCTGGAAGAAAATGTAAGTACTAAGTAAGGCGATACTTTAATGATATATATTATTAAAGTATAGAATTTAGGCTGGTTTGGCCATTTTCCAGAGGATTTCAAATATTTGCTTTTGAGTTTTGGCTGGTACACCAAAGAAGCCTTGGATAATCTTTTTGAGATTTGGGTGGAAAACATTAAACTTCTAGCTAGCGGAAAAGCTCAAAATGTTGTAAATGACGTCACAAAGCCCTCAAAATGACCAGCCTTCGCCAAGGCTTCGGTTGGCAAGCCCGACCTTAAAACTCTTAAGATTTTCACAAGTCCATCCTCATTAAAACAATTGAAGAACCATACTCTGATAATACGTATTATTAGAGTAAGAAAGAAGGCAAGAATATTACATCTTTTAATTCAAGCGGCTTGCTTTTATAATGAGTGTAAAGATTTAATCGCACCGTCATGATTGGAATTTATTATCTTCTCCTTTCTGCCTTTTTATATAGTTTAATGCCTGTGATGATTAGGCTTCTCGGCGGAGGAGGTATTCCCCCCATGTCTCAGGTTTTTTTGCGCTATATCTTTGCATTTTTGTCTGCCGCGACCTATTTTTTTGTCGTGACAAAAAGCAAATTTCATATCAACAAAAAGGATTTACCACTTTTTGCGTTTACTACGATTTTTTGTTATGCCCTGACTAATCTTTTTTTCACTTATGCCATTTTATATACCCAGGTTGGCAACGCTTTATTCCTCTTTTACAGTTATGGCATTTTAACCCCACTGCTTGGTTTTATTATTCTGAAAGAAAAGATTAATAAGTATCAAGGAGCCGCTCTTGTTTTAAGTTTAATTGCCCTTTATCTTTTATTTCAGCCAAACTCAATTCCTACTTGGAAAATTGGCGGATTTTTTGCACTTATGGCAGCGCTTGGTCAATCAGTCTTTGTAATTGCACGGAGAAAACTTGGTTCTTATCCGGCAAAGCTAATAATGGTTTCAAATACTTTGGTTGGCGTTTTATCAATTGGATTATTAGCAGTTGTAATGGAGAATAAATTTTACTTCCAAGGCGGCGTAATTAGTCTTTCACCTCAAACTTGGCTTGTAACAATTCTTTTTGGGATAGACAATTTTTTGGCCTGGTTTATGATGTCAAAAGGATTTGAATTATTTGAGGCAACCGTGGGGAGCTTAATTCTTCTTGTGGAAATTGTTTTTGGTATTATTCTTGCCCTCATATTTTTTAAGGAGATACCAACGGTAATGAC
This sequence comes from uncultured Gammaproteobacteria bacterium, assembly GCA_964372475.1. Taxonomy (GTDB): domain Bacteria; phylum Patescibacteriota; class Microgenomatia; order JACPZF01; family JACPZF01; genus JACPZF01. Next base: position 4,812 of record CAYJSC010000045.1, read on the forward strand.
AGTTGTTGGTGGCTTGTTGATTTTTTTATCTTCTGTGGCAGTAATTTTTAAAAGTAACAAGTAGAGATTCTATTCTTCCACCTTCATGGTTCTTAGGGATTCAATGATGGTATCGACAGTCTGATTGTAGGTCATACCGTTAGCTTCGGCCGCCTGTTTGATTTGCTCGGGCGTAAGCGTGAGATTTCTTTTATCATTCATGGCATCTTCGGGCATGCCGCAACCGCAATTTAAACACATATGTAAATACTATAAAAAAAATGACAACGCAATTGCAAGAGGCAATATAGTAGAGTAAAATGGAAACCTTCTATGGCAATTACAAAATTTAAGGCCGAAGTTTGGGAAAATAAATTAATCAACGATAAAGTCCAATGGGTTAAATTTAAACTCGTCGAGCCTTCAGAAATATCTTTTCAAGCTGGCCAGTATGGCACCTTTATCATAAATGATAGGACCAGAAGAACTTACTCGTTCTGTTCCCCTCCTTCACAAAATAACCTGACGGAGATTTGCGTTGATACGACTCCGCAGGGTCTTGGTTCGCATTGGTTGAAGAGCTTGAAACCAGGCGACCGATTAGAGTTTTTAGGGCCATTAGGGAAATTTAGAGTGGATAAAACGAGCGGAAAAGATATCGTTTTTGTGGCCACAGGAACCGGAATTTCGCCGATAAGAAGCATGATGGCTGATTTGTGGTCAGAGGAGGTCGGGGGCGATCAGGGGAGATCAGGGGATAAGGAAAGAAGGATCAGCTTGATTTTTGGCGTCAGAGACGAAAAACACCGGCTTTTTTTTGAAGAATTTGAAAAATACGCCAAAGAAAATACTAATTTTTCTTTTTATGAAATACTGTCGCAGCCGAAAAAAGATTGGAAGGGTGCCGTAGGCAGGGTCAATAATATTTTAAAAACTATCAATCAGCAGCAACTAATCAACAGTAAATTCTATCTTTGCGGCAATCGCGATATGATTGAAGGAGTCAAAGAGCAGCTTGCTGGACTTGGTGTTAAAATGGAAGATATACATTGGGAACAGTTTTATTAAATATGATGAATCCTTTTCAAAACGCCATGGAGCAACTTGATGAGGCGGCCATGTATTTAGAAGCTGGAAGTAAGAAGTTAGAAGTTAGAAATAAGATTGAACTTTTAAAACAGCCCGAGAGAATTATTCAGGTTTATTTTCCGGTAAAAATGGACAATGGCGAAGTTAGGACATTTAGGGGATTTAGGGTGCAATATAACAGCGTTCTTGGACCGTATAAAGGCGGTATTAGATTTCATCCGCAGGTTTCGATGGATGAAGTTAAAGCATTGTCATTTTGGATGATGATTAAATGTGCCGTGGCGGATTTACCATTTGGAGGAGGTAAGGGGGGAGTAACAGTTGACCCCAAAACCCTAT
>CAYJSC010000046.1:0-3605 GCA_964372475.1 uncultured Gammaproteobacteria bacterium
AATACATCAATAAAAAAACTGAACGATGTATGATTTAGGAACGGTCCTTGGAAATCCTTTCAGGGCAAGCGAGAAATGAAACATCTTAAAACTAAATTGGCAATGTTTGAAGGGTATACTTTTATCGAGAATATGAGTGGTGATTTATTAAGTAAATTAGAAACAAAATTAGGTACAGGAAGGATTTTAGAAAAGGAAATCTTGGCTAATCATTGTACTTGGCGAATCGGTGGGCCGGCTAAGTATTATTTTGAGGCCAAAATTAGCGATGAGCTCCTCAAGGCTGTAAATACGGCTAAAAAGTTAAACTTGCGTTACTTTGTCTTGGGCGGCGGTTCCAATACGCTTTTTGGCGATAAGGGTTTTGACGGCTTAGTTATTAAAAACTCTACCTCCAAAATTAATATTCTGGTTATTTCTGGCAGGATTAAAAGCGGCAAGAGCGAGCAAACAGTTTTCGTAGAAGCCGAAACGGGCGTGACTTTCAATCGCTTAGTCAGGTTTACTTTGGATGAGGGACTTAGTGGCTTTGAATCTTTCCTGGGACAGCCAGGTACGGTTGGGGGAGCGATGTTTATCAACGCCCATTTTCCTCAAGGGAATAAATTCGTCGGCGATTTTGTCGTTTCCGCTAAAGTTTTAGGAGTCGATGGTAAATTGAAAGAGGTCGCGGTGGACTATTTTCGCTTCGGTTATGACGAAAGCATCGTCCAACACACCAAGGAAATTGTTTTAAGCGTCGTATTTAAGCTTATTAGAAGTACTAAAGAAAAAGTTTGGTTGGAGGGAAATAAAACTACCTCCTATCGCCAACTCACTCAACCCCAAGGCTATCCTACCGGTGGTTGCACTTTCCGTAATCTCTCCTATGCCGAAGCCCTCTTAGTCCCAACGCCAAATCACACCCAGTCAACAGGATTTTTAATTGATCTATGCGGCTTAAAGGGTTATCAGGTGGGAGGAGCACAAATTTCCGAAAAACACGCCAATTTTATTCTCAATAAAGGCAGCGCAAAAGCTAAGGACGTGATGGATTTAATAAATCTTTGTAAAGAAAAGGTCCAAAGCAAATTTGGTATTATTTTAAAAGAAGAAATCGTTTATCAAGGAGATTTCTAATGGATAGTTTTAATATTACCGGTGGTTTTAGTTTAAACGGGGAAATAAAAGTAGGTGGGGCGAAAAACGTCGCGATTAAGGTTTTGATTGCCAGCTTACTAACTGACGAAGATGTAATTATTGAAAACGTTCCCTTAATTTCTGATCTTTATTTGCTTGTCGATATTGTCCGCGGTCTGGGGGTAAAAGTTAGCATTGGGGCGGATCATACGATGAGGATTAAGGCCAAAGATCTTTTTCCCGGGGAACTTTCTTCCGATATTTTTAGTAAACTGCGCGCGTCTTTTTTATTGATCGCGCCGCTTCTAGCCAGATTTAAAGAGGCCAAAATTCCTTTTCCCGGAGGCGATGATATTGGTGTCAGGCCGATTGATCGTACGATTGATGGTTTAAAATGTTTAGGAGCAAAAATAGAACATAGAGAGGATCACTATCTTGCAACTTGTAAGGAATTAATTGGCAGTAAATATTTTTTTAATAAAAATACTCACACCGGAACGGAAGCATTAATGATGGCGGCAACCTTGGCTCAGGGCGAAACAGTTTTGGAAAACGCCGCAGAAGAACCCGAAGTTGATGAACTTCTTAAAATGTTAATATCTATGGGAGCTCAAATAAAACGAGCGGGTAAAAGAACAATCGTAATAAAGGGGGTAAAAAAATTAAAAGGGACGAAGTTTAAAATTATACCTGACCGAAACGAGATTGTAACCTTTGCAACAGCGGCGATTTTAACGCGCGGACAATTAAATATTTATCCGATCATTCATCCCCACTTGGAGAGTTTTTATCAGGAGCTCACAAAAATCGGAGTTGATTTTAAACAAAAAAGTAATATCTTAACCATTAACGGAAACAAGCGACCGATTTTTGCATCAAATATTGAAACTGCGCCATACCCACATTTTATGACTGATTGGCAGGCATCTTGGTGCTTACTCATGACTCAGGCGGAAGGGGTATCGGTGGTTTGGGAAAAAGTGTTTGAAAATCGTTTCGGTTACGTAAACGAGCTTAAGAAAATGGGAGCGGAAATAGAATTATTTAATCCTAAAGTCGAAGATCCGAATAAAACTTACAATTTTAATTGGGTAGATAATTTACCATTTTTTTCAGCCGCTAAAATTATCGGATCAACCAACTTACACGGAGAAAATTTGTTAATATCCGATCTTCGTGCAGGAGCAACGCTGGTTTTAGCAGCACTTGCGGCTGGCGGAGATAGTCATATCCTTGGAGTAAACCATATTGACCGCGGATATGAAAAATTTGAAGAGCGTTTAAACGATGTTGGCGCAAAAATAACCAGGCTTAAAGTGTTATAATTTTTTGAGTTATGAAAAATGTGGCTGCAATCATCTTGGCTGCCGGAAAGGGTAAAAGACTAAAAAAGGATATTAGTAAAGTTTTATTGCCGCTTTTTAATAAACCCTTAATTTCCTACGCCGTAGACCTTTTAGAAGCAGCCTCAATTCCGATTTATGTCGTGGTTGGATATAACAAAGAACAGGTAAAAAAAACCGTGGGGAAAAAGGCTAGATACGTTGAACAAGACGAACTATTAGGAACAGGGCATGCGGTTATTTGTGTTCTGCCGGTCCTGGAAAAAGAGATAAAAAATGTTATCGTGATGATGGGTGATCACAGCTTTGCTTTAACTTACGATATTTTATTAAAACTTCAACAAGTACACGACAAAACCAATGCGGAAATCACCCTGCTTACTGTTTTAACAAAAAATACCGCGGGTTACGGACGAATTGTGCGAAGCAAAAACGGCGATATTCAGGGTATTATTGATGGTAAGGAATCTGTTGTTACGCAGAAAAAACAGGCCGAAATTACCCCCGGAGTTTATGTTTTTAAGACCTCTTTTCTAAACGAATTTCTAAACTCCATTGACAAGAATCTTCCTAGCGGCGAATATTATCTAAGCGATCTGGTGGAAATTGCTTATAAGAATAAGAAAAAAATAGCCCACTGGCAAAGTACTGATGAAAAATTAGCCATTGGTATTAATACGCTCGCCGATTTAAAGAAAGCGCAAAAATTATTACAAAAATAAATGGAAGAAGTTTTAGTATCATATTATTTCGCTGATGCTGACCACGATTTTATCTTTCCCGAAGTTTTTAGGGATTTAAAATACGTTTGGGAAGCCTTGCGGAGCAAGGATAAAGTTCTTAAAGAAGGCTCCAGTATAAATGAGGGGAAAGTTGATCCTACGGTAGTAATAAGGGGCACAGTTGCTATAGGAGAAGGCACAATTATTGAGCCGTTTTCGGTTATTGAGGGGCCGGTAGTAATTGGTAAAAATTGTCTTATCAGGCCTCACGTTTATATCAGGGCCAATTCGATTATTTCGGATGACGTCGTGGTAGGACACGGCGTGGAAATTAAAAACTCCTTAATTTTCCGGGAATGCAAACTCGATACTCACTCTATTGTCGGCGATAAGATCGGAAGAGCAACGTCTGAACTCCAGT
>CAYJSC010000046.1:3615-5986 GCA_964372475.1 uncultured Gammaproteobacteria bacterium
TTTTGTCGGCGATAGTATTTTGGGAAGAGGAGTTCGTAACGGGTCGGGAACAATTTTGGCTAACCGCCGTTTTGATCAAAAAGAAGTTGTAGTTAAAATTAAGGGAAAAATTTTTCCAACGGGGTTGGGTAAATTCGGAGCCGTCATCGGCGATTATAGCCGTCTTGGAGCAAACTGTACGGTTTTTCCTGGCTCTTTGATCGGCCAGCATGCTTTTATTTATCCCCAAAGCCAAATTCTAGGAGTGGTCAAAAGCGATGTCTATATTAAAAATATACAAGGCAAGCAAGAGGAAGAGACGAAAGAACGTATTATTTTAAAAGCGCTAGATCAGGAAGGAAACCAATAAGTTATGTCTGACACACTTCGCGTAGGCGTTCTCTTCGGTGGGGAATCAAGCGAAAAAGAAATATCGCTGGCAACGGGGAGATACATTTATCAACTTTTGGATCAATCCCACTTTCAAGGCTTACCACTTTTTGTAGATCACCTGGGACAATTATGGCAGCTTCCGGACAAATTAGTCATTCAAAACACGACCAAAGATGTGGAAGTTCGTTTGGAAAAGGAAGCAACCAAGCTTCGTTGGGAAGATTTAAAAGAAAAAGTAGACGTGGTTTTTATTTCACTTTTAGGTAAATACGGCGAAGACGGTTGTATTCAAGGGGTCCTCGAAATTTTAGGCATTCCCTATACGGGTTCAGGAATATTAGCCTCGGCGATGGCCATGGACAAAAAAGTAACGAGGGAGTTACTGCAATACTCTGGCTATCAAGTACCCAAAGGAATGGTACTATCGGAGTCTGAATGGAATAATTCAAAAGTCAAAAGTCAAAATTCAAAATTAAAATTAAAAATTCAAAATGAAATAAAGTTTCCCTGTGTGGTAAAACCAACCCGAGAAGGCTCAAGCGTGGGAGTAGTAGTTTCTCATATAAAGGAAGAATTAGAACAAGCCGTAAATCAGGCGCTTTATTTTGATAGGGAAGTCCTAGTGGAAGAATATATCAAGGGTAAAGATTTTATGTGTGTGGTTTGGGGCAATGACAAACAGGAAGCGATGCTGCCGACGGAAGTTGAATTTGAGGATGAAATTCATACTTATGAAAGTAAATATATGCCGGGAGGTTCGCAATATTTCACGCCGATTAGAATCTCCGAAAAACTAATTGGAGAAATTCAAAAACAAGCTACCAAAATTTATGGCCTTTTAGAAATGAAAGGCTACGGTAGAATCGACGGTTTTGTCAACGACGAAACAATTTATATCAGCGAAATTCATACGGGAACCATTATGGTGCCTTCGTCATATGTTTTTCATGAAGTTTCCCGAACCAAGGTAGAGTTAAAAGGTAAGTCAAGTGCGATTCCGATGACGCCGAAGATGTGGGTGGTAAAAATAGTGGAGATGGGAATAGAAGCACATAAAAATAAAAAAGGATTATTATAATTATGACGAAATTAAAGATTGGACTATTTTTGGGTGGGAAGTCATCAGAGAAAGAGATTTCTCTGGAAAGCGCCCGGCATGTTTACAACAATTTAGATGAACATAAGTATGAAAAAATACTCCTGTTTGTCGACAGAAATAATCAAATCTATCTTATCGGCGAACCTCTTTTATGGATGAATACGACAAGTGATATCGAAAGCAATTTAAAAAAAGAAGGAGAAAGAATCTATTTTGAAGATCTCAAAAAAACTATCGATTTCGCCTTTGTCGCCATGCACGGAAAATTTGCCGAAGACGCTTTCCCAGGACTTTTTGAAGTTTTAAATATACCAAGTAACGGCGCGGGAGTTCTAGGTGGGTCTTTATCGATGGACAAGGAGAAACAGAGATTATTACTGAAAGCGGCGGGGTTGAATGTACCGAAATATATTGCTGTAAAACAAGAAGCAAGTAAGGAATTAACGAATTTAAGAATTAAGGAATTAAAGAATGAGATTAAAAAAACAATAGGGTATCCGTGTATTGTAAAACCCTCAAGAGAGGGAAGTAGTACCGCGTTAGCTAGACCGAGTAATGAAGAAGAATTACGTATTGCCCTAACTGAAGCGTTTAAATACGATAATACAGTTTTAGTCGAAGAAGCATTGTCCGGCAAAGAAGTAACAACCACGGTAATTGGCGTTGACGAACCTTATGCTCTTTTGCCAACCGAAACTCCCGCCAAAGGTGATTTTCTCACAGCGCAGGAAAAATTTTTACCCGGAGACGCCAGGATGATTACCCCGCCAAACCTGCCAAAAGAAGTAATTAAATTAAACCAGTAATGTTGAGATAAGGAGTAAAAGGAGTTCAGTATGAAAATATTTTCCAGAATTGACGGATTTTTGACCGGACAAAAAATCTTGATTTTGCAAATAA
>CAYJSC010000047.1:0-5975 GCA_964372475.1 uncultured Gammaproteobacteria bacterium
TCCCAGGCCCGCGGCCATTCTCCCTGCAATCTGGTAGTAAAGGAAATGTCATAAACAAAGGCTTTTTGAATAAGAAAACTTCCGGAAATGGTCGAAATTTCTGAAGAAACTGTAGCCAATTTTAAAGACGAGCTAACCGTTCTTCTAATAATGGCTACCGAAGTCCCTTCGGGTTCTGCACCAGACACGGGGGGAAGAGCGATAAAACCTGTACCAAGAGGCAAAGTTTCTTGTGGTGGCGGTGTCGGTTTTACACCAGATATTTCGGGCGGTAATTTTTCTAAAACCGCAATCGGCTGACCGGTTCTGGTGTTAATGACAATCGGTTGAATACGAAAAGTCTTAGAGAATCGTTCGACCGTTCCCTTCACTTGTACCAATAAAATAAGGCTAAAAATAACTACCGGAATTATTAATATTTTCTTCTTTTGAAGGATAAGCATGAAGGAAATGGTAACCAGGTAAACCGCAAAAGATACTCGGGAAGCAGTCAATAGTAAAACTGATAAGCCTCCAATTGCCAGGAGGAGAAAAAATGCTTTGGCTAATACTTTTTTGACGCCAAAAAATAAACTGCCCAAAAGGGCAATCATCAAAACCAGAAAGGCCGCTAGATCATAATGGCCACCGAAAGTCGAAGTTATTCTCGCTCCCGGCGGCAGATACAGAGGGACTCCCTTGGCAAACTCTTCGTTCATCGTTAAAAAGGCCGGCATGCCGAGGAATTTTTGGGCAAAGCCATAGAGAATAACACCAACCATGGCCAGTGTCGACGCGGCAATAAATTTATTGATATCACTTGCCTTTCTAATCGTCGAGCAAGCTACAAAAAGCAGAATTAAATATTCGATGCGTCTTAAATAATGAAAAATGGCGACGTTGGGAAAAACGTTGGCTAGGTTGGGAAAGATAAAAAGCAGAGCTATGGCCGTGGAAATAAAACCGACCACCCAATAAATAATAATTGGCCCAGTGATTACCTTAGGCAAATCAATCTTCCGTCTTATTAAGGATAAAAACCAGATTCCAACAGTTAGACTTATGAGCACGTCCTCGAGCCGGATATAGACCCAAGTATGAGTAACCCCTAAAAGCGGCAGTTTGGGATAAAGAGGTATAAAAAGTAGTAAAAAAACTACTAAACCTGGTAGTAGTTTTTCATGCAAGAAATCTAAGAGCTTGGTCATAAGTCTTGATTAAATGATTATTGCCGCTTATTAAACCTAATGTTTTTGCCAGATAGGCTTTCGCTTTTAACAAAAACGTTAAGATCGAAAGCTTCCCGCCGGAATAATACTTCCGGTAAAAATAAACTAATCCCTTATAGATATTAATAATCGCTTGCTCCCTGCCGCTACTACTACTTCCTAACTGCTGATGGATGACTTTTGCCTCGGGAATAAAACCTGTCAAAATACCTTTCGTCTTCGCCCGGTAGCAAAATTCCACTTCTTCCATGTACATAAATAAGTTATCATCCAAAACCCCTACTCTTTCGAATACCGATCTTTTAATCATCATACATGAGCCGGAAATCCAATCTACAATCGAAAATTTATCAGGCGAACTACGTAAAAAACCCAGGCGCTCTCCTCCAAGGAGCATCAGGGCAACATTGCCGAGAGAATAAAAATTCCCGACTGATTTTTGTAAAGTTTGGTCGGGATTAATTAGTCTTGGACCAAGTATTCCAATATCTTCGTAGACATCAAAGCAGTTTAGCATAATCTCTAGGCTGTTACCAAGAATCCTTGTATCACTATTGAGAAAAAGAATATTTCTACCCGTAGACTTTGACAAACCCAGATTATTACCGGCGCTATAACCCAAGTTTTTTTGGCTTGCGATAAGTTTTACTATTGGGTATTTCTTTCTAACCATAGCTACACTACTATCCGTGGAGGCGTTATCCACCACGATGATTTCCAAATTTTGGCTTTTAGAACTTTCATGGATTGACCAAAGACAAGAATCTAATAAGTCTTTAGTATTGTAACTTAAGATTATGATGGATAAATCCGTCATGAAAATTTATTGAAAAAGCCTGGCTCTGCCAAGCTGATAATGAGGATTTTGGTTTTGACGCTCACCGATTTCCTTAGCTGGCACCCCGCCAACTATTTTAAAGGGTTCGACGTTTTTCGTTACCACAGCTCCCGCGGCCACTACTGCTCCTTTACCAATCGTTATTCCGGGTAAAATAATGACGCGGGAACCTATAAATGAGTAGTCTTCTATTCTCACCTCTGCTGGTTTTGCCGCAAAATCATCACTATGGATATCGTGTTCACAGTTATAGATTAAAACTTGGGAGGCAATATCAACGTGATTCCCGATTATCAATTTTGCTCTTCCATCCAAAAAAGCATGATCGCCAACAATAGTGCCTTCGCCTATCCTTATTCCCCTGGGATAAAAAAAGTTGGCCCACATATGGATGGTTGACCATTTCCCAATTTTGATTCCTGCTAACTGGTAAAAAAAGTTTCTTACACGGTGTAGAGGAATATGACCAACCCAGCGAAGAAGCATTAGTTCCAAATCCAAAACCACATTTACCATGCGGTTAATACCTTTATGGTATACCTCTTTAATTGTCAATTCTCTACCCATCCGATCTCTAAACATATCGTTTTATTTCCCTGCTACTTGCTCTAAAACTTTTAGGGTTGCTCTGGCGGTTTTTTCCCAGCTGAATTTTTTTACCTGCTCGTAGCCTTTTTTAATCATCTGCTCCCTCAGGTTCTTATCAGAAATGACTTTTGTTATTTTATCAGTAATATCTTCGATGTTGTTGGGATCTACATATAATGCGGCGTCACCGCCAGCCTCCGGCATACTACTAACATTACTGGTAACTACGGGGCAGCCGTTTTGCATCGCTTCCAGAATCGGCATGCCAAATCCTTCATAAAGGCTTGGTAAAACAAAACAAACGGCATTTTTATAAAAATAGGGCAGTTCTTCATCAGTAACTGCCTCCAAAAATTTGACTCTCTTTTCGACACCAAATTTTTTTGGGGTAGCATAAATCTCTTCATACATCCAGCCCGGCTTACCGATTATAACTAATTGTAAATCACCAGCTACTATTTTCGAAAACGCTTCTATTAGTTTCACGATGTTTTTCCTCGGCTGAATTGTTCCCACAAAAAGAATGTAGTTTTTTCCTACGTTATATTTTTTTAATACGTTATCCATATTTAATTTTTTCCTTGCCCGCCGAAGCCTTGGCGAAGGCGGGATTCCTGGATAAGTCACAGCTATCTTATTTGCTGGCAACTCGTACTTTTTAATTATATCATTCTTTGAAGCCGAACTGATAGTAAAAATCTGGCGGGACGACTTGGCCGACCACTCGCTCCAGAGTTTCAATTGCCAAAAATCTTTTAGCGTAAAATTGCTTTTAAAATATAAAAACGACAGATCCAAAATGGAAATTACTGACGGGAAAGGTGTAAATGGCGGTAAATAATGAGTTGGTGAGAAAAAGACATCCAGTTTTAGTTTACTTACGAAAAAAAACTTCGATAATGAATACATTGTCCATAATTTAGATGGGCCTACTACTTTATAGTGCCAATTGTTTTTTTCTTTAGGTAAATCTGACGCAAAACGATCTGGAGGCAAAAAAATCGTGTAGTCATTCTTATCGTCTAAAAGGTATAGGGCGGTCAAAAGTTCATTAGTATAAACTCCGCTTCCAACCCTTATTGGAATATTTCCTTGATCATAACCAAAACGTGATTTGACTAGTTCATAACCATTAATACCAATCTTCATATGCTAATACAGTACAAGGTCCGTCCTAACCAGGCATGTTGTCAAGGTCGGACCTTTACAACTCCCGGATAAACAACTTTTAATTTTTTTTCATCTAAACCCAGTATTTTTTTAGCGTCTTTTTTGGTTGATTCGGAAATACAAAAAATCAAATCGGCTTCATTTTTAACCCAGCTTAATCTTCTCTTTTGCACTTCTACTATTTTTTGAGCTGTTTCATTTGGATATTTATAAACAATCAGATCGTAAATTATTGTGGCTTTTTTAGCCATTAAGCATGGAGGCTCTATCCAGTCAGAAGTAATAAAAATATCAACATCCCCGATTAATTTTTCCATTGGAAAAACGTGCAATTTATTCCAAAATAAATCCAAAAGAGTCGGTGGAAAATGAAAAATTTTTATTTCGGTATTTGGGTTTTTAATATCTTTAAAAATGGAGGTATCCAGCTTTTGTCTAAGTGACGAGAAGAATAAAATATAGTTGTTTTTTGTATCAATTGTAAGAAGAGCTGTTATTAAGTTACGCAAGTAAACCGCCACTCCGGTTTTTGGATATGCGAGTTGGGAAATATCAATGCCAATTTTCATAATTACCTCTTGTCATCCCGAACCATTCGGTCTGAGCTCATGGTCGAAGACTTGTTTCGGGATCCTGAAATAAATTCAGGATGACACTTATTAAGAAAAATGCACCTGCATACCACGTCAGTCTTTCCGCGGTAAAAAAGATCTGAAAATAAAAAAGGGGCATGGCTAAAAGTAGCGCTGTTAGACCAGAGTAAATAAAAAATTTTGGTCTGCGAGTTAAAATAAGAAATACTAGCCAAGTGGCAAAAAATAAATCTTGCGGCTTCATTTCTCTATTTTATCATTATTTGGGCAAAAGATTTAGCTCGCTGGCTAGTTTTTGGGCACTTTCAATACAAACGTCAGAGTTAATATATTCAAATCCTCCGAAACGGCCGCAGATGGAGAGATTAATCGATTTCAAAAAGTCTTTTAAGGTTTTCATGTTTTTCTGATAATGTAAATCGTAAACAGGATAGGCATATTTGGTTAACTGCATATTTTTGTAAACTACGGAGTTGCGTTTAATGATCTTTCTTTTTTCTAAACCAGAAATGACGTTTTGATAAATTTTTCCCGGGGATATCTTTAAATAGGACCCATTCTTGGGTACCGTAATCTCCGCCATAACCGAAAAGTGACCCTTGGGTACGGCTAAAGGACTAAAATTAGGAGGAAATGTAACGCGATGCGGAAAGAAATCCTCGTCAGGAAAATAAATGGCTACGAGATTATTTAACTTCGGCGTATTCAAACCCAGCATTACCGTAATTAAGGCTCTATATTCTAAGCCATTGGCCGCTTTGATCACGCTTTTTGGCACCTTAATGTTTTTAAGCATCTTAACAGTTTCAAAAATAGGGAGGGTCGAAACGACCTGATCATATTCCCTTTGTTTACTTCTTGAAGAAATTAACCACCCATTTTTGGTTTTATAAATTTTCTGGACTTCAAAATTAAGAACGATCTCCCCTTTGTTATTTTTGGCAAAAGCTTTAATCACCGCTTCGACACCCCCGCGATAGGGGTAAAGAAAATTCAATTGATGTTTATACCCTTCGGTCGAAATGCCCAAGGCAGATTTAAGTACATCTTCTTTTGGCGGTTTTGGTATTCGTTCCACCCATTCCATCCCCATTTCCACCGGGTCTGTTTTCCAGATTTTATAGTTGTAAGGAATGAGATATTTTTCTGATATTCCTTTGCCAAAATTGTAATAAAACCATTCTTGAAGATTGTGCGGCTTGGGATACTTATCAAAGAGATAATGATATAAACATTCGTAGTTATCTTGTGGAGAAAGACTGGCCAGATCGTTTTCAAACGGATATTTTACTAACCTATCTTGAAAATAAACCCTGCTAATTCTTACTCTATACTTGAGATTTTTTCCCAATAGTTTTTTTTCTAAATCTAGTATCTCTTTGTTTTTAGAAAAAAGAATATGTGCTCCGTGCGGGTCAAAGGTATAACCTTTATCAATCAAGCTTCGGCAAAGACCACCGCATCTGTCTTCTTTTTCCAAGATTTCATAGGGTTTTTTGAGAAAATAGCCAATAGCCAGGCTGGTTATACCTCCACCCAATAAACCTATTTTCATATTAGTTTTTGGCAAAAATATTA
>CAYJSC010000048.1:0-5789 GCA_964372475.1 uncultured Gammaproteobacteria bacterium
GAGATAAACATAAGAAACTTGCCTGTTGTTGAGCTGAAAAGCAAAATAAACAAATTGAACAAGAAGTCCAAGAAAAACCCCAAAAATTTATCGAACAAACAGCAACTAATGTTATTAGTCAGGTTTCATCAGATGCTAACAGTTTATCAAACAACATTATTAATTCGGTCATCAGTCAACAACTTTTGAATTCTTATAAAAATCTTTCGCCCGAGGCCAAAAGCCATGTACAAGAGGCGATTTGTAAATAGACAGCAAGGATTTTATATGGTAAAAAATTATAAAAATGTTTTTAGATACCAATCGATGATTTGTTGTCCAAAAAATAGAGAAAGATAGCTACCGATAACCAAAAACGGCGCCAGAGGAACGGTTTGTCCCAATTTTTTCTTACCAGAAAGAACCAACCATAATCCCACAATTGCTCCTAAAACAAAAGCCATAAATAACCCAGGAATGATTTTAGGAAAACCCAAAAGTAATCCTAACCAGAAACCTAATTTGACGTCACCTTCTCCCAGACCCCGGCCGCGACTGATAAAGATGAGAAAACGAAAAAAGAAAGCGACGATAGTTCCGACAGTAAAGGCAAGAAGAAGACTGACAATCAGAGGTTTTAAGATCATTGGGAAATTTAGGGAGGTTAGAAGTATTAGAGCTATATAATAGAGAATCGTCAAAAAGATAGCGCTAGTGATAACATTGTCCAAGATTAACTGGTACTTTAAATCGACCATAAAAATTACAATTAAGAAAAGAGTGATTAAAAGAAGATAGGCAGAGTGAATATGCGTTGTTGACACAAGGGGACAAGTATTGCCAATTATTCGGTCAAGTGGAAAAGTAGAAATACTAGCAGATAAATAATACGTGACGGGAATTAAAATACCAGTGCCGAGCTCCACCAGCGGATACTGCCAGCTTAATTTATGATGGCAATAGCGACATTTTCTTCCCAAGAGGAAGAAACTCGCGACGGGAATTAAATCATAAGGAGAAAGAGTTTTACGGCAATAATCGCAGTGCGAGCGTTTTTTGATAAGCGACTGTCCTTTTACTCCCCGATCAATGACGACATTTAAAAAACTTCCCAAAGAGACGCCGACAATAAAGAGAAAAAAATAGACCAAAAAGAACATGAACATAAAAAAAGTATAACGAATTACACTTGCCAAAGAAAGGCAGAAGGATTAAGATAATGACATCTTTTATGTCAAAACCAATTCTTATCGGTATCGATCGGGGGACGGGGTCGGGCAAAACGACGGTTTTAGAAAAAATTAAAAGTATTGCCGGAGAGAACAAGATTAGCTTTTTGCATCACGATTCCTATTATAAAGACCAAAGCCATAAAACCTTTGCGGAAAGAGTTAAAACTAATTACGATCATCCTGATTCGCTAGAAACAGATTTATTGATTAGTCATCTTCAGGATTTAATCAGCGGCAAAACGGTTTCAGTCCCGATTTATGATTTCAATAAACACAATAGAACCAAAGAAACGGAAAAAATAATTCCTACACCCATAATCATTATTGAAGGAATACTCGTTTTTGTAGATAAAAAATTAAGAGATCTTTTTGACATTAAAATATTCGTCGATACCGATGCCGATGTTAGATTTATTCGACGTCTAAAAAGAGATATTACCGAAAGAGGAAGAACAGTTGAATTAGTGATAGAGCAGTATTTGACGACGGTTCGCCCCATGCATTTGGAATTTGTGGAACCCAGCAAGCGCTACGCCGATGTGATTATTCCCGAAGGTGGTTATAATAAAGTTGCCTTGGAGATGGTTACCTCAAGGATTAAAGAAACGCTTGGCGAAGTTTCCTCATAAATAATTATGAAAAACCCAAAAATCAAAAATCACGAAATTGCAGTTTTGACGAATTTTCATAGTCCTACCTATGGCGAGATGGATTTTTATGAGGTCGTGGAAAGAGTCATTAAATATATTTCCGTGGACAAAAATAATCACTATAAAATCATTATTGGGACGGATTCGGAATTGACGACCGAACACATTGCCGATTTTGTGACGGCGGTGGTTTTGCACCGCGTCGGGTTTGGTGGTATCTATTTCTGGGCTAGAGTTTCGCATAACAGCATTCATTCTTTAAGGCAAAGAATGTGGGAGGAGGCAAGCTATTCTTTGCTACTGGCCCAAAGAATAATCGAAGAATTTCGTCGAAAAAGCCTTTTCCACTTCAATTTAGAAATTCACGTCGATATTGGCGAAAACGGCGACACGAGGGAAATGATTAGTGAAATCGTGGGGATGATTAGGGGGAACGGTTTTGAAGTCAAAACGAAACCGGACGCGTTTGGCGCATCTAACGTTGCGGATCGACACACCTAGGTTTTGTTGTCATCGCGAGTCCCGTACCGTACGGTGCGGGACGTGGCGATCTAATAAATTTCAGATTGCTTCGTCCCCCCAGATCCTCGCAATGACAGTTTTAATAAACAATGATAAGATTATTGCGTGAGAATATTATTTACTTTTATTGTTTTTTTAATTACCATTTTTCTTTCCGCTTGCATCCTGCCCGGACAGAAACCAGTCCCATCGGCACTCCAAGTAACGTCAATTCCCAAGGCCACTGTTTATCTCGATAATAAAGAACTAGGGAAAACTCCTTATTACGATGAAAAAATTCCCGCGGGTGAACATAC
Source organism: uncultured Gammaproteobacteria bacterium (assembly GCA_964372475.1). Classification (GTDB taxonomy): domain Bacteria; phylum Patescibacteriota; class Microgenomatia; order JACPZF01; family JACPZF01; genus JACPZF01. Next base: position 2,680 of record CAYJSC010000048.1, read on the forward strand.
AATTCGCTTAAGTGCCGATTCGGCCAACTTCATTTCTTGGCAGCAGCAAGTGAAATTTACGCCGCGCATTTTAACAGTAATAAATCGTATTTTAGGACCAACCGACGTGTTGTCTTCGGGCGAAATTGTCACAATGGAACAACTTGATGACGCCAAGGCAGCTGAACTAGCAGTGGTTTCAAGTCCCGACGGCGCTAAGGTTGTTATTGATAACTCTGACGTGGGACTTACCCCCTTTGCGCAGAAAAATACTGGTATTGGCGAGCATGAAATTACCGTTTCTTTTCCTAATTACACTCAAAGACAAATCAAAGTTAAAACCCAACTAGGTTACAGATTAATCATCAGCGTCCAATTGGCCCAAATCTTGATCCAAGAAACCACACCGCAAGCAACTGATTCCGCCACCATATTGGGTCAAAATACCGTAACGACGACTCCGGCTTCTGGCTCGACGCCGGATCGCCCCAGAGTGAAAATTTTAGACACAGATACCGGATGGCTGCGAGTGAGAAGTACTCCAAGCATCTCAGCTAGCGAAGTAACCAAAGTATATCCGGGCGAATTTTATTCTTATCTTGATCAGCAGGCGGGGTGGGTGAAAATAAAATTAGACAAGGACAAAGAAGGCTGGGTGAGCGGGCAGTACGTAGAAAAGCAGCTATAGTAAGAACGAATTAATGAATTAAAGAATTAATGAATTAAAGTATTGAAGAAAATTTTCTAGCCAAGATAATTCCCCAAACTGTTTTTGCATCATTTTGTTTTAAAACTTTTGCAGCTTCAAAAATAGTCGCGCCGGTTGTTGCTACATCATCGACTAAACCGATGGTTTTATTTTCTACAACTTTTTCTTCCTTTAAAACAAAAGCCCCTTTAATATTTTTTCGTCTCGTTTTAGTATCCGAAATCGACATTTGAGGAACAGTTGGTATTTTACGGATTAAGATATTTTCTCTATAACGCCAACTCTTCTTGCTACTAAGTATTTCTGCCAAAATTGCGGCCTGATTGTATCCTCGTTCTAAAAAGCGCGAGGAATGAAGGGGTATCGGAGTAAGGAAATCAAAATCAGGAAAGAACAGATCTTTTTGCGACAAAATTAAGTCAATTAATGTTTCACCGAGAGAATAAACGCCTTTATATTTTAAAAAGTGAATCATTTGGCGAAGGATACCGTTATAATCTCCCAAAACAAACATACCATCAAGAGAAAGAGACGATTTACATCTTGGATGAGTGAAACCAAAGGGTGAGGGTTTTTCACAAAGTGGACAAAGAGGCACCTTGGTAAAAATTATTTTTTGCTGGCACGAAAAACAGAGGTAGGTGCCGATTTTATTACAGCCAAAACAAAATTTAGGGAAAAGGAGATCGAGTATGAAATTTAGGGCCACAAGGGGAGTATAGAAGTAAAAGTATTAAGTAGCAAGTAGTAAGTATTATGTAATTTAACTTTGGCGGCAAATTCAAATATTCTGATTTATTATTTCTTAGGAACTATCCCGTAGGTTAGTCCGTGTTCGAGGTAAAACTTCAGAAGCGTTAAAGCTTCTCCCCAACCAACAGCGCACCCTAAACAGGTTTCTACACCTTTCTTATCCGACGTATATCCAGATTCTGAAAGTTTAATTAGAGTTCCTTTGTCTAAACCTTTCAAAGTAAATGTAACGATTGTAGGTTTGCCACTCGGATTCCATTGAAAAGAAAACATCCGATTCTTCTCGATCGCAAGTATTGGTCCACCGTCTTCTGTAGTGTAACGCCCAGCGCCAAAGTTTTTCCAGCGGAGCGTTATAATTCTCCTTTTGAGATCTACTATTGTTCCGTTGGTGAACCAGGCATCCCATCCCCACCCAGTGGTCAAGGTTTCAAAAAGCTTCGTGGGCGGAACTGCAATATAAGTTTCGTGCTCTATGTTTGGAAGAATATTCATAACAGCGATTTTCGCCTAAAAACGTCTGGCGAGTCCTGCACCAGACGGTGCTGGGCGAGCCAACAAAGACATTTCCCAACTGGCGGAGAGTGTGGGAGTCGAACCCACTCAGCGCTTACGCGCTGCAAGTTTAGCAAACTTGTGCCTTGCCGTCCGGCCCACTCTCCAACACCAAGATTATAGCAGACGTTATGCTTATCAGCTATAATAACATCTAATAATGGAGGGTGGGCAGGATGGTAATGCGCTGGTCTTGTCAGCCCAAGGCTGATCCGCCTCGGGCGGAAAAACTATTGTGAGCAATGAAAGGAGGGTTGGCCGAACGGTAAGGCGATGGTCTTGAAAACCATTGGGAGCAATCCCTAACAGGTTCGACTCCTGTACCCTCCGCCTTCGCCTCGCTGAAGCTCGGCTTCGGCGGATAAATCCGCTGCCGAGCGAAAGCGGGTGAAACGCAAAGTTTTCTACGCGATAGTAAAAAACTACACTTAAACAGCCAGGTGTCGGCTTTGGGGATGAATTTTCTCCAGAACCTCAACTTTTTCTTCGATATCGATTAATCTTTTGTGCTGCCCACTCAAAATTTCATGTTCCTCTTCGTGTTTTTTAAACATTCCAGTAATTTGATCGATACCAACCATGATTTCGTCACGGAATTTTCTAAAGGTGTTTTCTAACTTTTCATCAATTCTTTCGTCAAGTGTTTTAACTAATCTTGTTTCGACGGTTTCAAGCTCTTCCCGTACTACTTTCCTTATTACTGTCTGAAATATATTATTTGATGAGGATTGTTTAATAGTTTTCATATTAATTTAGATTTTCTTCGAATAAGCTACCACCGACAATTGCACTTTTCTTTTTTGCTTTTACCGCGGCTTCTTTAAGTTCACTTATAGTAGGATTTCTGTTTTCCTTATCGGCCAATTTTTGTGCCTGGCAAATAGGACAGTCGTCAAAATAATCGGCATCAGAAAATGATGTTTCTAAAACTGGTTGAGGATTAAGCCCGACCTTTTTTATTTTGCTCACAAAAATATATTTATCACAATAAAACTTCGTTTGCAATAGCCGGTTTACAAATTGGTTAAAAACTTGTAGTCTAGAAAATGATACAATATAAATATGTTTGGAAAAAGTAAAACTCAAACACCAGCCGCGCCAATAATACAACCGC
>CAYJSC010000049.1:0-5656 GCA_964372475.1 uncultured Gammaproteobacteria bacterium
TCTTTAAGCTTAGAAGCCGCGGAAAGAATGGCTGGAGTGAGCGTTTCCTCGGCTTTTGTATCGCTGGGCGGCATTCACATCGGTTCTCAAAACAGTAAAGGAGTGGTTGCCGTCGCCGAGCCAGATAAAGAAATCACCGAGGATGACGTTAGGCGCGTTACTGAAGCTTCAAGGGCGATCAGTTTGCCTTCGGTCCGAGAAATTTTACACGCGGTATCTCGACACTTTATTGTCGATAGCCAGGAAGGAATTGCTGATCCCATTGGCATGACTGGTGTTCGTTTAGAAGTTGATACCCATATTATTACAAGTTCATCTACGGCGGCGAGAAATTTGGCCAAGTGCATTGAAGAGTTAGGGGTATCGGTAGCAGGCCTTGTGTTTTCGGGGTTGGCTTCTTCGCATGCCGTTCTTTCTGATACGGAAAAAGAATTGGGAGTTATTAGCGTTGATGTTGGGGGCGGAACGACGGATATGTGCATTTTTGTTGATGGTTCGGTTGCCTACTCCAGCGTTATTCCGGTTGGCGCCAGAAACATTACTAATGACTTAGCTATCGGTCTGCGCATTTCTTTGGAAAGTGCGGAAAAAATTAAATTGGTTTTAAGCAAAAAACAAAAACTACCAACTCTCCCTTCGGAACATGAAGAAAAAACGAAAAAGGAAGAAGCAGTCAAAGACGAGTTGGATTTTAGCGAGTTGAGTTTGCCGGAAGGGCTTAAAAAAGTTTCTAAAAGGACACTGGTGGAAGGCATTATTAAACCGAGACTTATTGAATTATTTACGCTAGTTGGCTTGGAGCTACAAAAAAGTGGTTTGGCCGGACAAACGCCGGCGGGTGTGGTATTAACTGGCGGCGGCGCGGAAACAGTGGGAATTATTGAGGCTTGCAAACAGCGGTTATCACTTCCTGTTAGAATCGGATATCCAGTTGGCGTGTCGGGTTTAATCGATGAACTGCAATCCCCAGCGAGTGCAACGAGTATTGGCTTGCTGATTTTTGGCTCCAAAGAGGAATCGCGAGCAACGAAAGGAACGTCTTTTATGCCCAATCTATCAGGACTTACTTCTAAGATACCATTGAAAGGGATTGCCAAACGAATTATGGATTTGGTAAAATCCTTGCTGCCTTAAACTTTTTTAAAAACCTCTGCCCTAGAGAAAGGATTGATATATGTTAATCAAGCCCGACTTGGCCAGGTTTGCCAAAATCAAAGTAGTTGGAGTAGGTGGTGGCGGATGTAATGCTATTAACTCCATGATTGCCACACAACAAATTCGAGGCGTAGATTTTATTGCTGTTAACTGCGATGCACAGGCGCTTCTAACTTGCCAAGCGCCGACTAAAGTTCAAATCGGGGAAAAATTAACCAAGGGTTTAGGCGCGGGTGCTGATCCGGAAATTGGCAGAATGGCGACGGAAGAAAGTAAAGAAAAACTAAAAGAAGTCTTAGCCGATGCCGACATGGTTTTTATCACCGCTGGCATGGGCGGTGGTACCGGAACGGGCGGCTCGCCAACCGTAGCGGAGTTGGCCAAAGAACTAGGAGCCTTAACTGTGGCAGTTGTTACCAAGCCTTTTATTTTTGAAGGTACCAGACGTATGATTCTGGCTGAGGGGGGCGCCAGCGGCTTAAAAGAAAAAGTTGATGCTCTAATTGTTATCCCCAATCAAAGACTTTTGGATGTGGTTGATAAAAAAATGACTTTGGTGGAAGCTTTTAAAGTAGCAGATTCGGTTTTAGGACACGGAGTACAAGGTATATCGGATTTAATTACTCTTCCTGGTTTGATCAACGTCGATTTTGCCGATGTTAAAACTATTATGCTGGATGCGGGTTCGGCGCTCATGGGAATCGGCATGGGAGCGGGAGAAAACCGAGCGATGACGGCAGCGCGAACGGCGATTTCTTCGCCGCTTCTGGAGCTCTCAATCGATGGGGCCAAAGGAGTTTTGTTTAACATCACAGGTGGGAATGATTTGACAATGGCCGAAGTTGATGAATCAGCTAAAATCATCGCGCAGGCAGCTGATCCCGATGCTAACATCATTTTTGGAGCCGTAATCGACGAGACAATGGTCGATCAAGTAAAAATCACGGTCATCGCGACGGGTTTTGACGAGAGTAAAAGGAGACTTAAGGAGCTGGTAGAAAAACAGCCAATCAGCCAAGGAGTAAAGGTTAATGTGGCGCCAACACCAACTGAAATACCGGAAACCGAAGAAATACCTCCCGAAAAAGACGAATGGGACATTCCCGCCTTCCTTCGCCAAGGAAGAAACTAAAAAGAAGTTCGGCGGGCAAGCCCGCCTTTTTGCGGCAAGGTAGAAACTAAAACGTCATTGATCGAATTTAACTCTCCTCAAGCCGTAATAACACAAAAGGCGGCTTAAATAGATTTTTATTGACATGTATGTCATAATCATAATATGGTTAACATTGATTTGACAAAATTGCTTCAAAAATACAAATTTGGGTGGGTTGCATTAAGCAGCGACTATAGTCGTGTGGTTGCCTACTCCAAAAAATTTATTGATTTACAAAAAAAGGTAAAAAACAAAAAAAATATAGTTGTCATACAAGCATTTGATAATTATTACAACTATGTTTCATGAAGTATCCTTATTTTTTAGCACCAGGGGAGCCAAGAATTGCTAGTGTTCCGTTCATAAAAGTAATCTATAAAAAACTTTCAAAAAAGAGTACTCCAATTTTAGCCTTAGTAGATTCAGGTGCAGCTGTTTCATTCGCTCCGCTAGATCTTGCGTTGTGGCTTGGAATAAGAGTGGATAAGAATAAATGTTTAGACATAAGAGGATTCAATAACTCTATATCAAAATGTTATCCTGGAATTACAACTATTGAAATCAATGGTCGTGAAATCGTCATGCCGATATATTTTGGTGGTGGACCAAATTTGCAATGCATCATAGGGCAAGATCCATTTTTCGACTTGGCAACTGTTATGTTTGAAAGATATGATAATTCGTTTTCAATTGATTGGATAAATAAAAAAAGCAATTTTAATTAAATAAAGGAATATTAAAGCTAATCCCGACTTAAGAATTCCCGCCTTCCTTCGCCAAGGAAGAAACTAAAAAGAAGTTCGGCGAGGCCAAGTTTGACTTCGCGGGCAAGCCCGCATTTCTAAACCAGAGGAGGAATTAAAAATTAAAATACTGTTTAATAAATAAATTACAATAATTCCATAGGTAATAAAACTATATGGATATAACAAAGCAGTATAATAATTTTGCGAAAGATTATTCGCAAATCATCAAACAAAAAGCAAACACTCTGATAATACGTATTATTAGAGTATTGTGAATTATGTTTAAGAAACTTGCAGATTTATTGTTGGATTGCATAGAAACAATTACGATAAGTCTCGCAATTTTTGTCATGGCATATCTTTTTTTAGGAAGACCGACACAAGTTTTAGGATATTCGATGGAGCCAAGTTTAGATAATAATGATCGTCTGCTTGTCGAAAGCGTAAGTTATCGCATGGGAGAGCCAAGACGTGGAGATATTGTGGTTGTTCGCTCGCCGGTAGTTAGTGATATTGATTATGTGAAAAGAGTAATTGGCGTAGCGGGAGATAATTTAGTCATTAGAGACTGCAGGATATTTCTAAAAAAAGGGGATATTCAAGAAGCATTGGCGGAAAATTATTTAGCAACTAATACCTGTACTAAGGGGGGAAGTAAAATAATTGAGGGGGAAGCAGTTCGGATACCAAATAATTTCTATTTAGTAATGGGTGATAATCGCGAACACTCTTTTGACGGACGTTTTTTTGGTTTACTGCGCAAATCAGCCCTTGGTGGGCGCGCCCTCCTTCGCTACTATCCTCTGGAAAAATGGCAAATTTTTCATTGACAAAGAATTATTAACACGATAGAATAATAATTAAAGGCAATGAAGGAGTTATCACTCCGGAGCTAAGGGAAGAGATTCTGTAAAGTAGGACTAATAGATTCTGAAATAAATTCAGAATGACAACATACAGAATATTAGATCTCTTCGGGTATGCCCGAGACAGCTGGAATGAGATGGTTAGTTAGAAGCTTAGTTAGTTGGTAATAATATTACGAACTAACGAATTTACGAAATTGCAAACTAACAAATAAAGGTGGTACCGCGACAATTCGCCCTTATAATAAATAAAAGTAATTGGGCGTTTTTTTATGTTAAAACCAATTGATCCCAAACCCAACTTTCCCGAGATGGAAAAAAGAATCCTTGAGTGGTGGTACAGTTCCGGTGTGGTTAAAAAATACCTCCACCGCCACGATAATGCCAAAAAGAAATTCTTTTTCCTAGACGGCCCCATCACTGCTAATAACCCCATGGGTGTTCATCATGCTTGGGGAAGAACCTATAAAGATCTCTGGCAACGCTACTTCAATATGAAAGGATACAAACAGCGCTTTCAAAATGGTTTTGACTGCCAGGGTCTTTGGGTGGAAGTGGAAGTGGAGAAAGAATTAGGACTAAAAAACAAAAAAGATATTGAAAACCTAGTTCCCGGCGATAAAAGAGCAAGCATTGATAAATTCGTAAACCTTTGTAAAGAACGAGTCAGGAAATTTTCTTCGTTACAAACCGAGCAAAGCAAACGCCTGGGATATTTTATGGATTGGGATAATTCTTATTATACGAATTCAGACGAAAACAACTACATGATCTGGTATTTTTTGAAAAAATGCTCAGAAAAAGGACTTTTATATAAAGGCCATGACAGTGTTCCTTGGTGTTACCGCTGCGGTATTGCCATTTCCCAACACGAAATTTTAACGGAGGACTATCAGGAGTTGACCCACGAGACGGTCTTTTTTAAACTGCCAGTACTTAATAGAGATTTTTCTTTGCTTGTTTGGACTACTACACCATGGACTATACCTGCAAATGTTGCTGTTGCAGCGAATCCAAAATTCAAATATAGAATTTTCAATTGTAAAGGAGAAAAATTAGTTATCGTTTCATCAGAAGAAATAAGAAAAAGAGAACAATACGATAGTGAGCAATTTCAATGGTATCAAGAAAATATTATGAAGGCAGGTTTTGAACATGTGGGTGGAGTTGATGACATCTTGGGTAAGGATTTGGTTGGATTAAAATATAAAGGCCCTTTTGATAATTTACTAAAGGTTCAAAAAGCAAAAGAAGAAAATATCAAAACATTCCATACTGTTATTGCAGCCGAGGATTTAGTAGTAGCTACAAAAGGAACGGGTCTTTTACATGTTGCACCAGGAGCAGGAGAAGAAGATTTTAAATTAGGCAGGCAGGAACATTTACCAGTTATTGACGTTATAGATGGAGAAGCAAACTATTACGAAGGGATGGCTGAGTTTTCTGGTAAAAATGCAAAGAAAGATCCATCGATTATTATTGAGTATCTTAAACAATTTGAAGGTGGAAAGTATTTCTTTGATGTTAAATCATATCCGCACCGCTACCCAGTCTGCTGGCGGTGTAAAACCGAACTCGTCTGGAGGGTGGTCGACGAATGGTATATCAAAATGAGTGAAGGACTACGAGAAAAAATGCGCCGGGTAGTAAAGCAAATAAAGTGGATACCCGGGTTTGGTCTTGACCGGGAACTTGATTGGATAACCAACATGAAGGATTGGCTAATCAGTAAAAAA
>CAYJSC010000050.1:0-5590 GCA_964372475.1 uncultured Gammaproteobacteria bacterium
TATATTTTTCTTCTTGGTTAATTTTAATTTCGGTGATATTATTATCGCTATGTTACTAACTAAAGACATTAAAAAAGTTTTTGTAACAGGCGGGGCGGGGTTTATAGGATCACATGTGGTAGAGATGCTTTTGGCCGATGGTAAACTGGTAGTCTGTTACGATAACTTATCTTCTGGAAAAGTCAAATGGATTAAGCCGCATTTTAAAAATAAAAATTTTATTTTTCACAAAGCCGATCTTTTAGATTTAAACAACCTTAAGAAATCTCTCAAAGGAAGCGATTTGGTTTGGCATCTGGCGGCAAATACCGATATTCCCAACGGGTTTTTTAAAACTGACCTGGATTTAAAAAACTGCGTCATCGGAACGAGAAATGTTTTAGAAGCGATGCGACTTAACAGGATTAAAGAAATAATTTTCTCCTCAACTGGAGCCATTTACGGAGAAACGGGAAAAATACCTTTTTCGGAAACGAATGGTCCTTTACTGCCTATTTCTTTATATGCCGCAGGAAAGCTTTCCTGCGAAAGTTTTATTAGCGCTTACTGCTATTTATACGGACTAAACGGTTGGATGTTTCGTTTTGGCAATGTTTTAGGCGCGAGAATGGGCCACGGTGTGATTAATGATTTTATCGTTAAACTTCGTAAAAATAGCAAGGAACTGACGATTTTAGGCGACGGCAAGCAAGCAAAAAATTATTTTTTGGTCGAGGAGTGCGTTAAGGGTATGGATTTTGTTTATAAAAATGCCAATTTTTCAAAACAACCTTGCGATATTTTTAATCTCGGAACAGACAGCCGGACCGGTGTTGTCGAAATTGCTGATATTATTTGTAAAGAGATGAAACTCCAGGGAGTAAAGTATAACTTCACCGGGGGTAAAAGAGGATGGCCGGGTGATCAGCCGCAAGTTTTTTTAGCAGAAGATAAAGTTAAAAAACTTGGCTGGTATCCGATAAAATCTTCAAGCGAAGCGGTACGTATTGCGACCAGAAGAATGCTGAATTTGGAGAAATTTGTTTATGAAGGATAATAAAACGATTGCCGTTTTAGGCCTTTGGCATTTGGGGCAAGTAACGGCCATAGGTTTAGCCGAACTAGGGTTTAGGGTCATCGGTTTCGATTATGATAAAAATAAAATCCATCAGCTCCAAAAGGGAAAACCAACAATTCTTGAGCCGAACTTAGAAAAATTTTTGCAAAAAAACCTTAAGGTCAAGAGGCTGGGTTTTACGTCTAGTCTTACAGATCTAAAAAAGGCCAATATTTTTTATTTTACTTTTGATACACCTCTCAACGAAAAAGATGAAGTCGATGTTTCACTTCTTAACCAAGCGGCTAAAGACTTATCGCCTTTTATTAAGAATAATTCCTTAGTCATCGTTTCAAGCCAAATACCTGTTGGTACAACGGAAAAATTACAGTCAATTATTAGCATGTTTGGCAAAAAAGAGGTTGAGGTTGCTTATCTTCCCGAAAACCTACAGTTAGGAAGAGCGTGGGAAAGATTTTTTCATCCGGCGATGATTGTTATAGGTACGGATAAGGAAAAAACTTACGAAAAAATCAAACAGATCTATCATAAGATTAAATCACCAAAAATACGCACCAACGTCAAAACCGCCGAGATGGTTAAACATGCTATTAATTCCTATTTGGCGACATCGATTTCCTTCGCCAATGAGTTAGCCAGTCTATCTGACAAAACGGGCGCGGATTTTTATGAGGTGGCCAAGATTTTAAAACTTGACGAGAGAATTGGACCATATGCGAGGGTTAATCCCGGATTGGGCTTTGCCGGCGGCACTTTAGCCAGGGATCTAAAAATACTCAAAAAACTAGGTAATGAATACCAAGTCCCTACAAATTTGGTGGATGCTGTCTTAGCTGTTAACGAAAGACAGAAAGCTTGGGTGGCGGACTATCTTAAGAGATTTAAAAAGAAGTTAGATCTTAAAACAATTGGCATTCTGGGTCTAACTTATACTCCGGGAACAAGCACCCTTAGAAGATCTTTAGCGATCGAATCGATCAAAGCTTTAGCGAAAAGTAAATTAAAAGTTAACTTTTATGATCCCGGCGTTGATAGATCGGAATTGGCAAGTTATAATCTGTTTGTTTGTTCGTCAATCGAAGACCTGGCCAGAAATTCCGACGCTATCGTTTTAATGACGGAATGGCCGGAGTTTTTAAAAATTGATTGGCGAAAGATCAAAAATCTAATGCGAAAACCCATTATTTTAGATCCCAAAAATTTTCTCACCAATCTCGATCTAGATAAGCTTGGTTTTACCTATATTGGTTTTGGCAGAGGGACAACTTTATGAAAAAATTTAAAGTAGGAATGATCGGAGCGGGCTTACAGGCAAGGCGAAGAATTCCGGCAATCAATAGTAACCAGAATTCTCAAGTAGTCTCAATATATTCCAAGACTTTAAAAAAGGCCGAAACTCTCGCGGGACAATATTTGCTTAAAGTTGCAAGATCATATCGAGAAATACTTCGTGATAAATCCATTAATATAGTTGTCGTTACGACCTATCCAGAAAGCCACGCTGACATTACCATTGCAGCTTTAAAAGCGGGAAAACATGTGCTTTGCGAAAAGCCTCTTGCCAAAGACGTTAAAAGCGCTAAGGAAATGGTGAAGGCGGCCAAAAAATATCAACGGGTATTGAAATGCGGTTTCAATCATCGTTTTCATCCGGCCATTCTTAAGGCAAAAAAAGTCGTCGATGACGGCGCCATCGGAAAATTATTATATGGCCGAGGTATTTATGGTTATTGCGGCAGAGAAGGATTTGACAAAGAATGGCGAAGCGATAAAAAATACAGCGCCGGAGGCATTTTAATTGAACAAGGCATCCATCTAGTGGATTTGTTTCATTGGTTTTTCGGCGAGTTTAAATCCGTAAGCTGTTTTTCCGATACTTTGTATTGGCCGATTGCGCCCTTTGAAGATAGTGCTTTTGTCTTTTTAAAAACCAGGAAAAATCAGCCTATTGGCTTTCATGTTTCTAATTTACAATGGAAGAATACTTTTATGTTTGAAGTTTACGGGACAGAAGGATACGTAAAAGTCGAAGGTTTGGGAGGCAGCTATGGGATTGAGAAATTTATTTTTGGTAAAAAGGATTACGAAGGTCCATTCCGCGAAGAAAGCGAAGAATACCGACAGGAAGATTCTTGGAAAAAGGAATGGCAGGAATTTCTTGAGGCAATAACTACGGATAGTAAATCAGTCGGGAGCGGCGAAGACGGACTAACGGCGATGCAAATAGTTAGTAAGGCATATCAATCAGCTAAGGAAGGAAGGGTGATTTTGATATGAGGGCTCTTGTTACTGGCGCTGGCGGTTTTATCGGTTCCCATCTTTGCCTTTATTTAAAAAAACAAGGAGCGGACGTTGTTGGAACTACACTTCACAAAGAAGAAACAAAGGATGGTATAAAAATAGTTGAGTTAAATTTACTTGAGAAAGAAAAAGTTGAAAAACTGATTGCTGATTTTAAACCCGATGTTATTTTTCATTTAGCGGGCCAGACTTTGGCTATGCCCTCTTGGGAAGACCCGGAACAAACTTTTAAAACGAATATTTTTACGACTCTTTATATTCTCGAAGCAGTAATAAAATATAATCTAAAAAGTAGAGTCGTCATTTTTAGTTCTGCCAGCATTTATAGTTCCTCAATCCAAAAAATAAAGGAAGAAAGTAAGTTCTTTCCTAATAGTCCGTACGGATTATCGAAAATTACCGTCGATTATTTAGCGTCACTTTATAGTGTCGGAAAAAAAGTTGACACGGTGAGAATCAGACCATTTTATATTGTTGGCCCAGGCAAAATTTCCGACGTCGTTTCGGATTTTGCGAAAAGGATTATTGAAATTGAAAAAGGCCAGACCGCGGAGATGAGAGTAGGAAATTTAGACGGAGTACGGGATTTTGTGGATATTGATGACGCTATTTCAGCGATTTGGTATATCACCCAAAAAGGAAAAACATGAGGAGTTTATAATCTTTCTTCGGGAAAGGGAGTAGAGGTAGGAGAAGTGTTAAGAATAATGACATCATTGTGTCAGAAAAAAATTAAAATAATATCCGATCCGAAATTATTCCGGCCAATCGATGAAGATTTTAAAGTAGGAGATAATAGAAAATTAAAAAAACTCGGCTGGAAGCCATTAATTCCTTTAGAAAAAACCCTGAAAGAAACGCTGGATTATTGGCGAAAATTATAAACTTATGGCGAGATTAATTTTTCTCGATACTGGAAATATAGACGAAATTAAAAAATGGATAGATCGCGGCGTTATCGATGGTATAACTACAAACCAAAAACTGCTACTGAAAGAAAAAACTTTTAACTTTAAGGATTTCAAAAAAAACATTTTAAAAATAAGCCGGCTTAAAAAATATCCGGTTTCCGTGGAATTAACCGGGCATGAATCAGTTGAAAAAATGGTTAAGGAAGCAAAATTGTATGCGTCGTGGCATAAAAATATTGTTGTAAAAGTACCGATGACAACCGACGGCAACGGTCTCGAGGTAGTAACAAGATTAAATAAAATAAAGATCAAAACTAATGCTACGCTCATGGTTTCTTTCGAACAGATGCTTCTGGCGATAAAAGCTGGCGCCACCTATGCGAGCATTTTTTATAATCGGGCCAAAGAATCAGGGTATGATGGTCTTCGTATCATTAAACAATCTCGGGATTTTATTGATGCCGGCCGCTACAAAACTCAGATAATTTGCGGTTCGATCAGATCGATAAGAGATGTGGGAGAATGTTTTGAAGCGGGTGGTGATATTGTGACAATTCCTCACAATATTTTAGACGAGATGCTGAAAGAAAAACGCACAATCGAAACAATTCAGGAATTTGACGCTGCCTGGGAAGAGTTTAAGAAAAGATGAAAAAAACGCCGCTTTCGGTTATCCTTATGGTTCATAACGAGGAAGATACAATAGAAAAGGAAGTGAAATGTTATTATCGTGAAATTATAAAAAAAATTCCCGGCAGTGAAATGATTATTGTTGATGATGCAAACACAGATAGGACGGGAAAGATTTTGCACAACCTTAAAAATAACCTATCTCTTATTCTTTTACCTACATCTAAGAAAATTGGTTATGCCAGATCCTTGCGATTATCTCTGGAAAAAGCAAGAGGTGACCTGATTTTTTACGCTGATGCCGGAGGGAAACACGATCCGGAGGATTTTTGGAAACTATCGAAAAAAATTACTAAATACGATTTCGTGAGTGGGTATAAATATAATCGTAAAGATGCTTGGTATAGATTGTTTCTGGCCTGGGGACTAAATAAAATAGTAAATCTTTATTTTAGTGTCTCATTCAGAGATATTGACTCTGGATTTAAACTATTTAGTAGCAAGGTTAAAAAAATTTTACTTAAAGATAACTGGATTTTAACTAATAATATTTCCCTAGAAATTGTTTTAAGAGTCGTAGCAGCCAAGTACAAGATAACCGAAGTCCCGATAAAACACTTTGGCCGCAAAACCGGGCAGTCTAGGGGGCTACCACCTAAAAAGATTCCTAAAGCTATTTTTAATATCTTAA
>CAYJSC010000051.1:0-5123 GCA_964372475.1 uncultured Gammaproteobacteria bacterium
AAATCTTTTTAAACTTTATGCCTGAATTTTCAAATTCATTTCTCCAAGTGTTGCTGTCGGCCACGGCCATTAATTCCAAACTTACGCCCTTTTCACCGGCTAATTTTTGAAGTTCGCGACTAACCGCCGCCAAAGGATAAATATGCCCTCCGGTCCCGCCGCCGACTAATAAAATACGAATCATAAAAATTCAAAACTCAAATTTTAAATTTTAATTGAATGTTTAAATGTTTTAAATTTAAAACATTGAGATTTCATTGAAAATTGGAACTTTATACTATGCCTTCGCTTTTTAATAACTGAATTTTCTTCTTTGTTCCTCTCGTATAACCGCCGGGCTTACCGTCGCTTCTGATAACCCTGTGGCAAGGTACGCTTTTGTAAGAATTCCTGTTCAAGGCGTTCCCGACTGCCCGATAGGCCAGAGGTTTTCCGATAAAGACAGCAACATCTTTATAGGTCAAAACTTGGCCTTTAGGGATTTTCCTAACTATATTATAAACTTTATTTTGAAATGTAGTTGGTCTCATGTAAGAAAAATAGCCGTACTCAAACGGCTCAACGGGTTGAGCCGTTTAGAAATCAGACCTTCTCGTAATAAACGCTCCGGCCGGTTTTGCCGACCTGCCGAATTTTGCCCTCTTTTTCCAACTCCTCTAAATATCTCGTCGCGGTTGACTCGGGAATATCCAACATCATTTTAATATGCGAATTCGTCAGAGGCTGATTGCCCGACTCCATCAATCCCAAAATCGCCTCTTTATCCCGTTCTTTCTCTCTGGCTTGTCTTTCAACCAATGACTCGCGCTTTTTCTTCTTCTGAAACCCTAAAACCAGCCAGACAACTGCTCCGCCGATGACAAAACCAAGAAAAAAGATTAGAAGTGGGGACATAATCTATTTTACTAAATCCTAAGTTATTAGGTTTCCCCTATTACCCTCATGCCTAACTATTTCGTCAGAATCAGACACAGAAACAACTGATGCCTCTGGAGCCTGTCTACTCTCCGGGAAAGCTTGATCAATATCGTATTCTGTTAAACCTCGATACCCATGTTTTTGACATAGCTTATAGATTAAACCAACTATTGATCGCTTAACTATTTCGGAACTCAACGATGGGTTATTAATAATTTCGTATAGTTTTCTAACCTCTAAACGGATCTCATCATCACCATGAAAAACAATTGAAACTTTATTTAACGAACGTCCAAATTCTGGTGAAGCATAATCGCCTCTGTATGCCATTAAATCTCGAATGGCATCAGCTTTTAAACGTCTACTAATGCTTCTTTCCCCAAGAAACCAAATCACAAGACCAACTACTAATGGTGCTAACAAAATTTGGGCAACCTGTATAATTAAACCCATTATTATTTATCCCCTATTAGATTAACTTGAATTTCATATCTTTCTGGAAACCTCTGCCCAATAAGTGGAGAATACACACGGGATAAATATGCTTCAACGCCCTCTAATTCAGACTCGCGTAAGTTAATACCATCAGCTATGATCCATGATACCTTTAACTGACCACTAGAAGAAAATTTAGTAATCTCGGGATTAGAACGATGTTCTTTAAGACGATCAATAAGAATACCACTCCCTAATCTTATAACTTTTGCTATAGTTGGTGCTGAATACCAAATGACATAAACCCCTTTTTTGCCCCCAAAATAAGGAGCATTAAGATTCAGCCTAAGGAAATCAAACCAGTTATTATTTTGTGTATTCTTTACCCACTGAACTCTTTTCATACTTTTCATATTAGAATCGTATCATTTTAGAATTATAAATAAATTTTTTATCTTTTCTCTAACTTAACTCTTATGATATTAGTTTTTACTAGAAGCTGTGGTGTTTATAGATAAGTTGATTGATTTGTTTTTCGTATTCGCTGGCTTTATCTCAAAAGATTATCTAAATTCAACGGTCTAGCTAAAACCTGCTGGCCACTCGGAGTAAGACCAGTATCGAAAATAGTTTTCCAGTAATCATAATTTTGTTTTCCGCCAAAAACTGCGGAGGAAATTATTGCGTCTTTATTTAGCCAAATTGATAGAGAAGCAATGCCACTTATAATCTTTTTAACATTTGACCAAAGAACATCTGGGAATTTTTGTTGAAATAGTTCATCATCTTCAATTATTTGTCCTTGCATCAAATAAAACCTCCTAATAGAATCCCTTATATAACGCATCACATTATACATAATTTCTTCACGGGCCAATCTAACAGACCGAAGATGACCATCTTGTATATCCTCCCCTTTTCTTAAAGACTCTTCAATTCTGAAAGTACCTCTATCAAAGTCGTATTTACCAATAAAAACTTCCTCCGCGAAAATATTTAGTAATTTTACTAATTGATCTTTTTCGAGTTGACGAGGGTTCTCGCCGATATCAAGCTTAAAATTCAAAGGTATCCCCATTGGTTCTTTATGAATAAAAAAAGAAAAAAATGTTTTCTCTACAGTGCTATAAGAAAGAGGCTTTTCCTTTGCTTTGCCGCCAAATTCGATATAGTCTTTTAACTTATTCTCGGAATTATGACTAACCGAAGTACGAATATCGTCCAGAATATACCTTTTTATTTCTCTATGCTGACCCCTAAAGAAATGAATTAAATCATACTCAGAAAAATTTAGATTATCCTCATTCTTATTTGTAAACTTTCTAAATTCATCAATTTTTTCCCAATATATTTGGCTACCTAAATATCTTTGAACAGACTTATCAAAAGCAACCTGTCTTAAAACTGTTCCCGCTCGAGTATTGGTTTCTAAAAGTAATTCAAAATCTGGATTAATAAAAACTCTAACTGGTATATCCCTTACGCCAAGTAAAATCTGGGCCGCTGTTTTATGTTGACCATCGAAAATATGAACTGTAGTCTTGTGATTCTCAATCTTTGCCCATGCTAGACTTACATGAAGTTGTGGATGCTTTGAGGAAAAATCATCTATTAGTCCTCTTATGCGTGGACTAATCCCACGCGGGTTTATTCTCTCGTCGTGATAAATGTACTCAATTGGTAATAGAATAAAGCAATATTTTAGACCTGAAAGTTTATCATAATATATAGGGACGCCAACAGACTGACTGCCTTTAACCTCTTCTAAAGAATATTCCAGAAAATCATTTTTTAGATTTTTAATAGTTACAGGATATTTAGCACCGTTGAACTCCGCTAAAAAATCTTCAAGGTTTGGCCTATTGGGACTTTCGTTTTTAGTTTTTTCTTTAATCTTTTCGTATTTTGACATTAAACGGGCAATACGCAAATCGGCATCTGACTTATTTCTATTACACGGCTCGTGAGTTAACCCGTAATTATTTTCGTCATCTTTACCACCTTTAGAACGAGGAATAATATGGTCAATCTCCCACTTATCTCGTTTAAGATCGATGGCTTCTTCACAAATAAAACATTTGCCCTTCTGTATCTTGTATAATGTTTTTGATAACTCTTGTCGTTGCATTAATTTATTTTATCAAATCTCTCCTAATTTTTGTAAGATAATTAATCACCCAAGCAACTTCTTAAATCCGGCGGTGTTGACCCAGTAATTACTACCGATGGATTTAAGATACTTGATTATATCTTTATATTGAGAGGAAACCTTGCCTGTTTTTGAGCTTTTTGGCAGATTGGAAGCATTCAATAAAGTATTGGAATGAATTCCGTCCAAAAAAGCGACAAAATGATAGTCCCCGCCGGGCTTGTTCTTTATCACGTCAATCAACTCCTTTATCTGCTTATCCTGTCCTCCCCCGCCAGTATTCAGGTGTTTCGCTTCTAAAAAGTAAATTGATCTGTCCAATTTAATTATCAAATCAAGTTTTTTATTTTGAGTGCCTTTGCCGATTTTTACGCCGAAGTAATTTTTTATTCCTTTGTTTGAAAAATCTCCTTTTGCCGAACATCTGGCAAAGCATTTTTTGGAACCGTTAAATTCTTTTATGCTCTTAACTTTTATAAATCCTTGCTTTTTCAAAATCGCCATTAACTTATTTTCTCCGGCTTGTCCTTTTTTCCTTGAAGTCCCCTTGTCCACCAATGCCTGTATCCATTCGGACGGCACAATATCATTGAGGTCTCTTTTTTCCAAATATAGTTCGGTTATTTTTCTTAAAAGAAAATTGTCTATGTGAACTTCGTCTATGTTTGAATCACAGGCATTAACAAAAGCCCCGAATTCAGAATAGTTTGCGTAATCTCCGAGTTCTGATTGTAACTCATTAAATAACTGTTCTATTACTTCATCCGACCTCTTTTTACCCAAAGTTTCTTTGATGGCTATCAACTTATTCTTAATGACCTTAGTTTTATTCACATATGAAGTTAAATTCGGGTCTTTTTCCACGAACATATAATTGGTATCCAAAAACTTTTCTGGGTTCTTTCGGCAATATTCAAATAATTCAAGGTTAGTCATAATTAAACGGCAGCAAACCTGTCTTGCAGATTAAACGCTGGCTGGGGCGAATGTTCCGGATTTATGTCTTTCTGGTAAATGTAGTTAATCATTCTGTATACCAAATCAAAAGTTATTCTTTTCCGGCCGTTGTCCCTAAAGTTAGTCAGGAACAAAGACGAGTACTTGCTACGGAAGTCATTTATAGTGCGGTTGAAAGTTTCTATGATTTTTTCCTGGTCTTTGATAGATACGGGTTGAGAAAATATAAGATGAATCATGTGCCGGGACGACTGCTTGCTTACGAGACAATCCAAATTGTAGTTTCTGATGTCTTCCAATTTTATTTTTCCTTCCTCGCTTCCGCTGTCAATAGCTCTTAGAAATATAATGTTTGATTTTAAGATATTAAAAAAATCGTCTGAAACTTTTGTTTTTACCCACGTGTCAATGTGATTGTAAGCCATTGAAATTCCAACCGGCCCCGGATTTTTAGCCAAATGTTCTTCCGTTAATCTATGTATGCCCAAAAAATTATCCTGGTGTTTTATACTCATAATAACTTCACCGCCAATAGTCCAATCATATTTCCGATGAAGAGATATGGTTATTTTTTTATTCGCCGGAAAAATCGTGGTTTCTATGTTAAAAGAATCAAGCGGGCGAAGATTTTTTTTGTAATAAAAAGCTATGACGTTATAAGTAG
>CAYJSC010000051.1:5133-5553 GCA_964372475.1 uncultured Gammaproteobacteria bacterium
ATATTTACTAAAAAAAACCAAAGACGATAAAAGAACTATCACAAAATACTCATTATCTAAAATACTTCATTTACACGACACTCAATTTATCAAAAAAAATCTTTCTGATTTTAGTTGAATTTTCCGCAGACAGAAAATTTATGGGGACAACGACAATGCCATTCTCGCTGTTTATAATTGAAGCGAGAGACGCTTGATATAAATCTTCGTAATGATACTTAGACAGGTATTTTCCTTTAGTTTCTTTTGAGGCCTTGTTTATATTCAGATAAGGAGGGTTCGTGATGACGAACTTATATTTTTTTGGTTCTAATATGGCGTCATTCAAAGTGATTAACTCGTCTTTTAACTGATCGGGGTCGATATCGTAACCTTTTATTTTTTAGCTCCATTCTTCCCTGCCCATGCCAGCAAATCGCC
>CAYJSC010000052.1:0-5545 GCA_964372475.1 uncultured Gammaproteobacteria bacterium
GTCGTGCATAACCGGAATACCAATATTTTGTAATTGCTCCTCTATTTCAAAACATCTTGGCGCAGATATGTCCTCAAGATTAATCGCAGCAAAAGACGGAGCAATATTTTTAACTATTTTTATTATTTCCTCACTCTCTTGTGTTCCCAAGCAAAGCGGTACGGCATCCAAACCGCCAAATTCTTTAAACAAAACACACTTCCCCTCCATAACCGGCATCGCCGCTTCCGGGCCGATGTTGCCTAAACCTAATACCGCACTTCCATCCGTAACCACAGCGACCGTTCTTCCTTTCATGGTTAATTCTCGGGCCAAGTTTTTATTATCAGCAATAGCACCGCACACAGCTCCTATTCCTGGAGTATAAACCAAAGATAACTCATCCCTGCTTGTCACCGCAATTTTGGAAACCGTTTCCAGTTTTCCTTGATATTTCCGATGCAACTCAATGGCTTTCTGATTTAAATCCATATGATAATTTGGTCGCAAAAACAGATTATAACATGTGTAAAAAAGATCGCGCCAGTCAAATTCTTCTAATCAGAATTATGATTAATTAGTATCGGGCTTTAATCCGCTGTAACTTGACAAAGTAGTAGTAGTAGAAGAAGATGCTAAGATTGGAACAATTAAAAGCATACTAAGGAGGAAAATGTCACCTGAAGGATTTGCGATTAATCACAAATAAAAGATGCAAATCTTTTTTCTCTAGGTGGCGTTCCTTACGTAAAAGACTTTACGCCTCACGTGGAGAAAATGCCTTCCGAAACTTCCTAATTAAAATTAATCCAATCCCGTTTCGTTACGAGGCCACACTCTAATAATACGTATCATTAGAGTGTCAAAGAACTTCCGTTTCCACCCCCGGGGTGGGTTACGTTTACACCTGCGGATTTTTAGCCTTATCGATCTATAATGCCGAAATCGCCAAAACCCAAAAACAAATCTTCGACATGCTCTGGAAAGTGGCGGAAGAATCCTACAGTTGAAATGGATAAATCACTTTGGGTAAGCGACAATATTTTTGGGAAACGACATAAAATTGGTCAATTTTTAGCCTCTGTGATAGTCTTTCCAACCTTTTAACATCGCCTGCCACGGCTTGGGTTTTCACTTCCAGGGCCAGGATTTTTTGATCTTTTTCCACGATAAAGTCAATTTCTGCCTTGGCTTTGGTTTGATAAAAATAAATTTTATCGAATTGGCTTTGCAACAGATTAAAAATATTGTTTTCTAACAAAACACCATTGGTAACTTTTACCTGTCCTAAAAAACCGTTGTCACAAATATAAATTTTGGGCTGGCCGCGCAGTGTTACATCCAAATTTTTACTATACGGATTAATCCGTTTTAAAAAATATGTCCATTCTAAAAAATCCACGTATTGACCAACAGTTATCCTGCTTGTCCCTATTTCTTGAGAAATTTTTGTCAGATCAAGCTTTCCGCCTGATCTTTCCAATAACAGCAGAATGACCGAACGCATGGCGTCCAGCTTTCTGAAATCTGACAAGAGCTGTATCTCTTTTTGAAAGTAGCTGGTGAAAATATCGGCAATCTCGGCAGTTTTTTCTTCATGCGTTGGTTTTAACACCACGCTGGGAAAACCTCCATAGGTTAAATACTCCTGATAATATTTTTGCAGGCCCAAAAAAGTCAGTTCGTCTATCGTATCTGTCAGGACTGGTTTTTTCACCCCCGGCCATTTGAAACTCAAAAATTCTCCAAAATCCAAAGGATAAAGCTCAAAAACTCTTTTTCTGCCTGATAAAGATTCGACAAAAAGGTTTTTTAAATAGAAGCTGGCAGAACCTGTGAGAATAAACTTAATCTGATTATGTTCAGAAAGATACTTTTCAACAGACGTTATATTTTTAACATTTTGAATTTCGTCCAAAAAAACCACGAGCCGTTTTTCCCTTCCTATTGCCAACTGTTCCAGGTTAACCTTAACTTTATCAAAATCCACTTCGGAAAAATACGCTTGGTTCAGGGGATTCTCCAGATCCAAATAGAGCTTGCGGCTACTGGAAGTTTTTTCATAAAGGTATTTAATAAGCGTGGTTTTCCCTGTTCTTCTCATGCCGGTTAAAACGATTATTCTATCTGATTCGAGTTCTTTTTCCAGCAAGTGCAGAATTTTTCGCTTTATCATAACAGTATTAATATACATAAAGTATGGTTTTTTGTCAAGTATTAATAACGCCAAAACCCAAAAACAAATCTTCAACATGCTGTGGAAAATGGCAAAACTTAAATGAAAATCTGTTTGTTACTTTTAACTCCCGGTGTTAAATTGTAGATCGGTTGACATTAATCCTGAATTAACTTTTGCTGTATGGGGGCAAAATCATGGATGTTAACTTGATAAACCGTATCGTCAGGATATTCTATGTGGCGAGCCACCAATTCTGCCGCAACTTCGTCAAAATAGCCTGCAAAATGATAATCTCCTGGTTCCTTGCCAGCAGCCATAAGCTTGAGTATTTCAGGATTAACTTCGAACTATGATGCTCCAAAATGTATTTCGGTAATTCTTGCCTTTCTTTCTCCAATAGCTCTCAATTTTTTAGCTTGGGGATTTCTTCTTAAGCGTTCGCTCGTTCCTGCTAGTGCTGGAAATTCTGTAGCGCCGCCGAATTGATGTTCGAATCCATTCTTTACTAACCAACGATTAGTTTCAACATTTGTAATTTTACCTTTAACCAACTTATTCAATAACATACCTATTAAAGCTTTTTTTAAGGCGTAATCAGTTACATCACCATATTCTTTTTCTAAATTACCACCCTCATTAAATTTTCTATTATGGGAAACAATTTCTAGTTTACTTCTACTTCCTCTTCTAGTCTCTGTGATTCCTACTAAAACACCCGTTCCTTGAAAAAGTGGAACAACCTCTCCGCTATCTAAAACAATTTTTGTTTGAACAGTTTTGGCAAATGCAGCATTAACTTCTGCTTGAAATCGTCTTGTACATGCCCGATCAACTACCTCACTCGTAATATTTTCTGCTCTTGTTCTACCTTCTCCTAAATCTTTTCTTGCATTAACCCATTGAACAACGCTCAAGGTTTTCGCAATAATATTTCTTTTTGGAACCGTTGCCAAACCATGAAGTTGCTCTTTTAACTCACTTGCATGTGCTATTTTTTATTCTGCAGTTAACGACAATTCTGACATATCAGCAATTAGCTTATCATTAAGTATTTATTCTGTCAAATCAGTCTAATCGCCTATTTTATTTTTTCAGTTTTTTAACTCTAATCTGGCTCAAATTTCATTATCACTGATCTATTGCTCTCGTCAACGTGAAAATTATTGTCAAAATTAAGATACTTTTTTAACAGCTTCCGCCACTCTCTCTACTTCTCCCCCCTTCGGGTGACTTGTACGAGTAACATCTATATTCCAATCCCGTTTCAGAATGAGACCACACTCTAATAATACGTATCATTAGAGTGTCAAAGAACTTCCGTTTCCACCCCCGGGGTGGGTTACGTTTACACCTGCGGATCTCTCTAAAACTCAATCCTAAATTCCCTGCTCGTCTTTTCTATTTTCTCCTTTTTTACCACCTTCACTTCCCTCACCCGAGCCGCCGGTGGGCCTTTTTGGCAAATTTCGAGCATTTTTTTAACCTTTTCTTCCTCTCCCTCAAATTCCGCCTCGACATCACCTCCGGCGTTTTTCACCCAACCGCCAACTCCAAGCAGTTTGGCATTTCTTTCGATGAAATAGCGAAAGCCAACGCCGATTACTTGGCCGAAGATAAGCACGTGGATTTTAATCATAAGTTACTTAGGTTACCTAAGTCACTTAGGTAACCTATTGTTTACCAGGTCTTTTATTTTTTTCAGCTCCGTTAGCTTCCACATAAAAAGCTTGCCCTTACTTCTGACGTTTGAGGCGCTTTTGACAAAAGCCAGAGCTTCCATGAGTAAAACGCGCGGGGTGGTTTTCGCCAGCTTAATATAAAGCGATTTATTTTTTAAATCAGACAGTCCTGCGGCGAGATCATAGCCGAATTTTTGCCACTCGCGACTGATATACTTATCCCGGTCAAAATCAAAATTTGCCAAAATGGATTTAATCGGAGCCATTTTGGTTATTGGGATTACTTTTCGTCTTATCATAAATAGCGCTGGCAGGACCCGCTTTTGTACTAGCCATTAAACTCGTTCATCGCCTTTTCTATCCCTTTTTTTAAGGCCATTGCTACGGCATTCGCGGTTTTGGCAATTGCTGATTTTATGACTGGCAATTCCTCTTTTGTAAACGGCGACAGCAAAAAATCTTTGGTATCTTGATAGTAGCAGGCATCTTCTCCTAGTTTTGGTCTTCCTATTCCTACCCGAAATTTCATAAATTTATCACTACCAACTTCATTAATAATTGATTCAATCCCATGATGACCTGAAGACCCGCCCGCGTGAATTTTTATTCTCCCGAGCTCAATGTCTAAATCATCATGAATTACCCATAAATTATTCCTTAATTCCTTTATTCCTTTATTCCTTAATTCCTCTTTTACGGCCTTACCTGATTCGTTCATAAAGGTCTTTGGCTTCAGCAGCGTTACATCTTTTCCCGCTTTGTAAATTTTCGCCAATTCGTCTATCACCATAAATCCCACATTATGTCTTGTTTTGGCATATTCTTTGCCCGGATTTCCGAGTCCCACTATTATTTTCATATTAAACCTCTTAAACCTTTAAACTTTTAAACTCTTCGAGGTTTCGTACTAATTTTTCGTGCAAAACTCCATTACTCGCAATAATATTATACTTTTTGTCCAGCCTGATCTCCCATTTAATCTTCTTTCCTTCCCAATCGGTCACTTTTCCACCCGCTTCTTCAATCATCAGTACCCCGGCGCTAATATCCCAAATTCGGGGCGTTTCCTCAACCAAACCCTCTATCTTGCCCGAGGCAACCGCGGCCAAATCCAGAACCGTTGATAAAAAATTTGACACCAGGCCGGGAAAATGGCGCAAAAAAACTTCGAAAGGGAATTTTTGTTTGGGTCGGTAATCCGGATAAGAATATTCTAAAGCGACCAAACTCTTTTCCAAATTATCTTCTTTATTTACCGAAAGTTTCGCTTTGTTTAAAAAAGCGCCCTTATTTTTCTGCCCGTAATAAAGCTCTTTAAAAACCGGGAAATTAATCACTCCTATGATTGGCTCGTTATTTTTAAAAACCGAGATGGCTATTCCCCAAAGCGGTAATCCCCTTGAAAAAACCACCGTACCGTCGATCGGGTCAACCACCCAAGTATATTCCCCGTGTTTATCAACCAATCCCATCTCTTCTGATAAAAAATTATGATCAGGAAAATTTTTTCTCACTAAATCGTAAATTATCTTTTCGCTCGCCAAGTCAGCTTCGGTCGCAAAATTGGAAAGATGACCTTTATGATGATAGATATGCTCTTTATTAAAATACGACAGTGCCACTTTTCCGGCTTTTTCTCCTACTTTCTTCGCTAATTTTAAAATATCCATAATTCTTTAATTCTTTAATTCTTCTAATAATTTTATCA
>CAYJSC010000053.1:0-5488 GCA_964372475.1 uncultured Gammaproteobacteria bacterium
TAAAATGGTATAGACAATCCACACTTGTGTAATATGTTTTTTTATCTTTCTTTTTCTTATCAAGGCAATAAATTTTCCGTATCCTCTCAGACTTACTGACACAAATTGTCCTCCTGAACTTTATGGTGTCATCCTAAATTTTATGGTGTCATCCTGAATTCATTTCAGGATCTATTTTAGGATTCTGAAACAAGTTCAGAATGACAATAGCGTGTCAGGGAGAGTGAGATGTTACAATTTTCCGTTGTCACAAAACACTGCTCGAGCAGTAAATTGTGACAGATTTTCCGATGTATCATCGCCTGTCCGCCTCCGGCGGAGAATGGGACTATGTGACACAAAACAATGCGGTCGCTAAGTTTTGTGTCAGGAAGAGTCTATTAATTCTGTTATGTTATATGTGTATATACGCTTTTTTAAATAGTTCCCAGGAAGTTGGTTTTTTGCCTTCGAGCTGAACTTCGTCGATAACAAATTTTTCCTTTTCCAAATGGGATTTAAGAATTTTCAATCTTTTGGCTTGCCCTCCGATTTGTCCGCCGTAGTCTTGACGTAGGTGGAAGTCTTGACGAAGGAGGGTCCATATTCCTGGCCAAGGAGATAGCGCGCGATAAAAATTGAAGAGTTTTGTACTGGCGTTTAGTAATTTTTTCCACTCAATAAAACCATCCTCCCGGCTTAGTTTTTTGGTATAGGTTGCGGAATTATTGTTCTGTTTTTTAGGAGGAAGGAATAGCTGTGGTTGGTGATTAGTTATTGGTGATTGGGTATTTTTTTTATCCAAATACCACTTGGCCCAGGAGTTGATAATATAGGCTGAAAGTTTTTCTGTTTCCTGATAGAGCCTTTGGTGGAGTTCACCAGCTGTTTCCGTTGGCAGGACCTCGACCTCTTTTTGGGCCAAAATATCTCCCGTATCAAACCCTTCGTCGATTAAAACGAAGGAAATTCCTGTTCTTTTCTCGCCGTTTAGGATGACAAAAGAATCGGGGTTTGGTCCGCGGTATTTTGGCAGGAGAGAAAAATGAAGATTTATGGTTTGCAGAGGCGGTGCGGTAAAAATAGTTTTAGGTATTAAAAGGCCGTAGTCGATGACAATTGCCAGATCAATATTTAGAGCCTTGATTTGCTCTACGACACTTAGGAAATTTGGCCCCACTTCGTCCCGCTTTGTGGGACTTCGTGGGGTAAAGGATTTTAGGGTGGTTGGGGTTAGGAAGTCAACCTTATTTTTAATGGCCCAGGTTTTAAGAGCCGAAGGAGTCAAAGTTTGCTTTCGGCCAATGGGTTTGTCAGGATTGGTAATGACCAATTTAACGGCAAAATCCTCATTTAGTTTATTGAGTAATGGTATCGCTAGAGCAGATGAGCTAAAAAAGGCAATATTCATGTCAATTTTAAATTTTAAGTTTTCAATTTTAAATTAAATAATAAATTACAAATGATAAATGATTAGATAATAATAACCCTATTATCATTTAGTATTTATCATTTAAGATTGATTTAAAATTTTTAATTTAAAATTAATCTATATTTCCACCTCCACCAAATCTTTCTCCTTGTTGGTATTATCTATTTTATAGAGCTTGCCTTTTTGTTCCAGGAGACGAGTAATAAAGAGTTTGCCTTCCAGGTGGTCAACTTCGTGCTGAATAATAATGGATTCGGGGGGATTAAATTCTTCTTCGTGGGTGACATTTTCTAAGTCGAGAAAGAAAAGCCGGATTGAACTTGGGCGCTTGATCAAACCGTAATAGTGGGGAATAGATAAACAGCCTTCCAGCATGGTATTTTTGCCGCGCTTATCAAAAACCAAATCTTTGTTCTGCCAAATTATTTTAGGATTAATAATCGTTCGGATTTTGCTTGCTTGGCGAAAAACAAAGAGCGAAAGATTAATTCCTACTTGATTAGCCGCCAGCCCCACGCCTTTTGGATCAGTCATGATACCCAGCTTTTCCTTCATCTCAGCTGCGATTTTTATAATTTTAGCATCAACATGGACAATGGGCTTGGTCGGATGATGCAAAATATCATTGGGAACGGTAACGATTTTTAACATTAAAAATTAATAATCTATTTTAATCCTCCTGTAACTTTCACTTTAGCGAGCAATTCCTCGTCTTCTAGAACCTTTAAACACCCGCGAACGACACACGTCTGGGGATCGTCAGCTTTCCAAACGGGAAGCTTGGTATATTCGGCTACTAGTCGATCCAGGCCGACCAATTGGGAAGCGCCGCCAGACAGAACTATCCCTTTTTCCAAAATATCGGTTAAAATTTCCGGCGGAGTTTCTTCGATAACTTCGGAAATATAACTAATTATTTGATTAACGACGCCCGAAAGAGTTTCGCGAATTTCGCTACTGCTAATTTTAATCGATCTTGGAAGTCCAGTTTCAATATCGCGGCCGCGAACGACACCGTAGCGTTCGTGTTTATCCTGACTAAAAGCGCTACCAATTTGAATTTTTAAATCTTCCGCGGTTTTCTCACCGACCAAAAGACCATATTTCAAGCGCAGAAAATTGATAACCGCCTCATCCATCTTATCGCCGGCGATTCTAATTGAGCGATTGATAACAATTCCGCCTAGGGAGATGACGGCGATTTCGGTTGTCCCGCCGCCCATATCGACGATGAAAACTCCACTTGAGCTTTCCACCGCTAGTCCGGCGCCAATGGCAGCGGCCATGGGCTCTTCAATTAAATACGCCATGCGCGCCCCGGCGCTAAGCGCGGCGTCTTGAACGGCTCGGCGTTCAACTTCCGTGACGCCGGAGGGAATGCCGATAACTACTTTGGGCTTGGGAATTTTGGGTAAAAGGGAAAACCCGAACTTGCTGGGAGTTTCGTGAACGAGCTGAATGTAGTGTTTAAGCATGCCAACGGTGGCGTCAAAATCGGCAATAACGCCGTCTTTTAAAGGTCGAATGGCAATAATATTGGTGGGGGTTTTACCCAACATTTTTTTGGCCTCCTGACCAAGAGCCAAAATCTGCTTGGTTTTTTTGTGCATGGCGACAACCGACGGTTCGCGAATAATTATCCCTTTGTGGGAAATCGCCACCAAGGTATTTGCCGTGCCTAAATCAATGCCCAAATCATAGGAAAAAAGGCCAAAAAGAAAATCTAACATAAAAAAGCAATAGTTAAAGCAAAAAGCAATGTCATGCTGAATTTATTTCAGCATCTTAAGATAGATCCTGAAACAAGTTCAGGATGACAAGATCATAGCTTTCGCATTCTATCATCTTGCTTACATAATTTAAACTCGTAATCTTTTAACTCTCACTTTTTTCTGCTATATTTACGCCATGCCACAGAAGATTTGGACAATTTGCCATAAAATTATCGAAATTTCCTTTTATCTGTTATTTTTCTTAGTCCCGCTAATTCTCACTCCCTGGAATTATGAACTTTTCGAATACAACAAAATGATGATGGTGTATGGTTTAACGATTATTATTGCCACCTCTTGGCTTATTAAAATGATTATTTCTAAAAAAGCTACCATCGAACGTGGTCCGTTTGGCTTTTTACTGCTTTTATTTTTAGTATCGCAGGTTTTAGCAACGATCTTTTCTATCGATGTCCACGTTTCCATCTGGGGTTATTATTCCCGGTTTCATGGCGGTTTGTTATCAACGGTTTCATATGTGGTGCTCTATTTTGCGTTAATAAGTAACCTAAGTTACTTAGGTCACTTAAGAAACTTATTAAAAATGATGCTGTTTGGGGGTTTCTTAGTTGCTCTTTACGGCATTGCCGAACATTTTGGCGTTGATCGCGACCTTTGGGTGCAGGATGTGCAGAACCGGGTGTTTTCCACCCTCGGCCAACCCAATTGGCTGGCAGCATATTTGGCAATATTAATACCAATTGCGATGGGAGTAGGGTTGTCGAAGGTAAGCCTATCTTCTTTTCTTCTGGCTTTCGTCTTCTATCTCGCTCTTCTTTATACCAAATCCCGTTCTGGTCTAATCGGCTTTTGGATCGCTGATATTATTTTCTGGCTTCTACTTTGGCGTCGTACCCGTTTAGTAATTTTGTCATTTGTCATTTGTCATTTGTCATTTGTCATTCTCACTTTTTTCGTCGGCGGCTCAGGCCTTGGTCCTTTCGAAAAATTCACCTACGGAAAACTGTTTCAATCTCCAATCTCCAATGACCAAGTACCAATGACCAATGACCAATTACCAATTACCAATTACCAATCCGTCCTAGAAACCGGAGTCACGGAGTCAAGCGATATTAGAAAAATTGTCTGGCAAGGCGCCGTCGATATTTTTTTACGCTATCCCATTTTTGGCAGCGGCGTAGAAACTTTTGCCTATGCCTATTATCAATACCGTCCGGTTAAACATAACATAACGTCAGAATGGGATTTTTTATATAACAAAGCTCATAACGAATATTTAAATTTTTTAGCAACTACGGGTATTGTAGGCTTTACCAGCTGGGTAGGTTTTATTGTTGCTTTTATCTGGTGGGTTTTAAAAGCGCTATACACGAATGGAATACGAATTGGTTTCCGAATGAACCCGAATATTCGGAAGTATTCGGAAAGTAATTCGGCAACTAATTCGGGTAAGACAATGCTACTAATTGGTCTTTTTGCCGGCTGGCTATCGATTCTTGTTACCAATTTTTTTGGTTTTTCGGTCGTGATTGTGGGCCTTTTCTTCTTTTTAATCCCGGCTTTGAGTTTTCTTCTTCAAACAGAATCTAAGAAAATCGAAGTTGAAATCGCAAATCGGTTATCGGCCACACAAATAATTATAATTTCCCTCATCTCCCTCATATCCCTCATTTCCCTCATCCAACTTGGCCGCTTTTGGTTTGCCGACACGGTTTTTGCCAAAGGCTACCGCGAGAACCGCTCCGGTCAATACGTGCAAGCATATGAGCATTTAACTACCGCCATTAAAATTAATCCCCAAGAACCTTTCTATGCCGACGAACTCTCCTTTGTTTCGGCGGTGATATCAACAGCCTTAGATCGCGAAAAAGATGCTACCGCGGCTTCGGTGCTTCGCGATCAGGCCATTTTGTTATCGAATAAAATTGTGACGGAAAACCCCAAGAATATAAATTTTTTGAAATCACGCGTGAGAATCTTTTATGCTCTTTCCCAGATCGATCCTTCTTACAAAAATGAGGCGCTAGCCTCTTTGGAAAAGGCCCAAACTTTTGCCCCCACTGATCCCAAGATAACCTACAATCTAGCCGTTTTATATGCCCAAACTGGTCGAATTGAGAAAGCACAGGAATTTTTTAATAAAACGATTGAGTTAAAATCCGATTATCGCGACGCCTACTATAGCCTGGCGCTGTTTTACAAAGACCAAAAAGAGATAGAGAAAGCCAGGGAACAATTAAATTTTATCTTAAAGAGATTAAATCCCAATGACGAACAGGCCAAGAAAAAGCTGGAAGAATGGAGCAGTAATTTTTAATTATAAATTATAAATTTTAAATCAAAT
>CAYJSC010000054.1:0-5460 GCA_964372475.1 uncultured Gammaproteobacteria bacterium
GAAAACGAGCTGGGTTTAAAAATCCTCTCGCTCCATGGTTTATTCCGCGTGATTATGGGAAATCTCAATCCTTCGGAAGACGCGCTTTTAGACCGAGCCATTATTCTCACCTACAAACAAAAAGGCATCACTCCTGACCCCGCGACGCAAAAAAAGGAGCCGCCTTTAATGGAAGATTTATATAAAACTTTAATCGGCATGGAAGATATCGAAGCTAAGGGTTTGGCCGATCGCATTGAGAAATTTATCAAAGGCTCGCTCTCGGGTATTTTTGACCAAAAATCAACCGTTGATATTAAAAACACTTTTACCGTTTTTTCGATTAAGGAATTGGAGGACGAATTAAGACCCATTGCCATGTATATTATTCTCGATTATATCTGGACGCGGGTAAAACGCGATTTAAAAAAGCGGCTTTTAATTATCGATGAGGCATGGTATCTGATGAAATATCCCGACAGCGCCACCTTTGTTTATTCCATTGCCAAAAGGGCCAGAAAATATTATTTGGGACTAACGACAATTACTCAAGACATTGAAGATTTCCTCGCTTCTGACTACGGCAAGGCGATTGTCAATAACTCGAGTATTCAAATACTCTTAAAACAGAGCCCAGCAGCTGTGGACGTGGTTTCAAAAACTTTTTATCTTTCCGAGGGTGAAAAACATTTGCTTCTCGCCGCTGACGTGGGAGAGGGGCTTTTCTTTGCCGGGCAATCTCACGTGGCCATTAGGGTCGTCGCCTCGCCAGACGAGCATAGGCTAATTACCAGCCGCCCCGAAGAACTGATTGCCATGCAAAAAGAGAAAGAGGCCAAGATAGCAGAGGAAAAATAATTTTCAATTTTAAATTTTAAATTTTAAATCAAATCTAAATTTTTAATTTTAAAATTAAATCATTTAAAATTCATTGGAAATTAGAAATTAATCATTAAAAATTGTGGTCTATGGCTTTTCAAAGTTTTACTACCATCCAAACCGTTATTTGTCCTAGCTGTCAGGGCACAGGATGCCTGGAGTGCCATAATTTTGGCGTCTACTCGCTAAGCGGCGATCGCACCATAATTTTCTCTCTTCCCGCCTTCTTAGATCTTAATAAAAGGAGACGGGTAAAAATGGTTTTTTTAATTAAACAGGTTGGTCTTTTGCTATTAGGACTTTTTGTGATTGGTTTCCTTTGGTCGATAATTAACAAATTTTAGTACTTATGCCAAACAATGCTTTGGATCTGGCCAAACTTTATAGCGACGACGCCAAAGGGGCTTTGGCAAAAACTCTCGTGGATAGCGCTCGTCTTAATTTAATCCAGGCCACGCCGTATCAACTGATTAAGATTTTACTCAAAGATAGGGATGTTAGTGCTCTTTTACTTTCCCTGGGCCTGGAAGAAAAACTTTTTCAAAACCTGGAAAAAGAAGAAAAATCAACCAAAATTACCAAACTAGAACGCCTGTCTTTTTCTCTTGAATTAAAAAAATTATTTTTTTGGCCTACCAGGAAAGCCTGATTTTTAATCGGCCAAGTGTAACCAATTTAGATCTCTTTTTAGCCTGCTCGGCGTTTTTACCTTCTTTTGATATCGAAAAAGCGCGTAAAACCGCGGTTGGTATTTTAGGAGGAAGAGTAGATAACGAGCAAACACCAACTCTTGATCAATATTGCCTGGATTTAACCAAAAAAGCCAAATTTGGCCAGCTTGATGAGGTTGTCGGCCGCGAAGCAGAAATTGAACAGGCGATTAGAGTCCTAGCCCGCCGCACTAAAAGCAATGTCGTTTTGCTTGGCGAAGCGGGTGTTGGTAAAACCGCGATCGTTGAGGGTTTGGCGCAAAAAATTGTGAATAAAGAAGTCCCGCCGGTTCTAAAAGACGTCCGCGTTCTCTCTTTAAATTTAACGCAGATTTTAGCCGGAACGGAATACCAGGGAGAGCTGGAAAAACGTTTTATCAGCCTTTTGGAAGAAGTAAAAAGGGGCGGCAACGTCATTTTATTTATTGACGAACTGCATATGTTAATCGGCGCCGGCGGCATGGCGGGTTCGATGTCTGCAGCTAACATTTTAAAGCCTGCCCTGGCACGAGGAGAAATTCATACGATTGGCGCAACGACTCCGACTGAATATCGTCAATACATCGAAAGGGATCCGGCCCTTTCGCGCCGGTTTGAAGCGGTTTTTGTCGCCGAGCCGACGATTGAAACAGCGGTCAAAATACTTTCAGCTGTTGCCAAAAAACTAAACAGCCACTATCAGGTTGTGGTTACAAACGAAGCAATCAGCGCCGCGGTTACCCTCTCGCAAAGATATATTACCGACCGCTATCTGCCAGACAAGGCTATCGATCTTTTAGATGAAGCCTCGTCGGAAGCTAAAATTAACAATAAACAAGAGGTACAAAAAGAGGATATTCAAAGAATAATTTCCCAGCGCACGGGAATTCCTCTGACCAACCTAACGACGGAAGAATCACAGAAACTTTTAAATCTTGAGGGTAAAATTGAAGAATTTATTATCGGCCAAAACCCGGCTGTTAGCGCAGTTTCAGACGTTATTAAAAGAGCTCGGGCTGGCCTCAAAGACCCCAAAAGACCGCTTGGATCTTTTTTGCGGTTGGGACCAACGGGCGTTGGCAAAACCGAACTCGCCAAAGTTTTAGCCAAAGTCGTTTACGGCAGTGAGAATGCCATGGTGCGATTGGATATGAGCGAATTTACCGAAAGCCACACTGCTGACCGCTTAGTCGGCGCGCCGCCTGGCTACGTAGGGTACGAAGAGGGCGGACAATTAACCAATCCTGTTCGCCTGCGGCCTTATTCGTTAATTCTTCTTGACGAAATCGAAAAAGGCCACCAGAAAGTTTTTGATGTTTTCCTGCAAATTCTCGAAGACGGGCGGCTGACTGATGCCCAAGGACATACGGTTGATTTTAAGAATACGATTGTGATGATGACGTCAAATATTGCGGTGACAGAATACGTTGATCCCAACGAAAAAGACGAAAAGAAAAGACGCGATCAGATTATGGCAGCGCTAACTGGCACTTTCCGGCCGGAATTTTTAAACCGCATTGACGAAATTATTTTAATGAACGCGCTCACGAAAGAGGCAATTTTTAAAATTGCGCAAATCCAACTTAAACAAATCCAAGAAAGACTAAAGGAGCAAAACATTCATTTTACAATTACTGACAGTGCTTTAACCAAACTTGCCGAAAGTGCTTATTCTCCGGAGTATGGCGCGAGGCCGCTACGCAGATTGCTGCAACAAAAAGTCGAGGACCGATTGGCGCAGGAATTGTTGCAGGGGAAAATTAAAGCCGGAGAAAATATTGTTTGGGATGAAAAAGAATTAGGGTTATAATTTAGGTAACCTAAGTGACTTAGGCGACTTAAGTAACTTAAAACTATGGTATCACAAAATTACGTCTGTCCCAATTGCGGCGGCCGCGGCTGTCCGGTTTGTCAAAATACCGGCAAAGTGGCGCTGTCTGAACAAGAAGTTTCGGAGTTGCAAAAACTCATGACCAAACAGGCGCCGGCGGCAAATCAACCCTATCCTGATTATCCTGACCTATATCAACACCAGGGACAAGAAGAAAGCCGGATTAAAGGACAACTCGCGGGTGCTTTAACGCTTATTTTTCTAGCCGTGGTTTCGGTTTCGGGCTTTCTAAGCTGGTTTTTCACCCGCACTTTTAAACCCTTTTTGCAATTCTGGTCGGTGCTTCTTACTTTGGCTTTATTTAAGCCCTTATCCTCGTTAAAATTCTTTCAGGAAGAAAAAGTGGCTGATTTTGTGGGGGCAGTGGAAGAAGAAGGGGTTAAAATTAAGCTATCACCTCTTTATCCTTTGCTTTAATACTTTAATACCTTAATACTTAACTACCTTAATTCCTCGTATTTTGCTATAGTAAAAGATATATGGCTGATGATAAAAAACCACAAGTGGGTTCGGTTATTATTCCCCCCAAAGATCCAAACCAAGAACCAGAAGTGGCTTTTGAAGAACCGGGAGGAGCACAAAAGGGGCCACCGAAAGGACCAATTTTTACCGTACTCCCACCGGGTCAGGGTGCAATTATTACCAGTTCTCCTCATCAACCCCCGGACTTGCCCCGTGGAATATACACGTCAATTCCTTCGCCCGACGGCAGAAAATATCAATGGCTGCCGGCAACACAAGCCCGGAGGATTTACGGCAACAAGCTTCCTCCTGGCACCTCAACTGTTGAAATCGTTAGTGAGCAAGAAGCTCGGGCCCTCGACAAAACTGCACTAAGGCCGGAATTAGACTATCAACCCGCCCCGGAAACAGAAGTAGCCAGAACCCTGGCGCGGGAAGTTAAACCAACTAGAACCCGAGTGGCGGAAGACTATTTAAAGCCCGAAGACAACTACTCCGTGGCCAACAGAAACCGTATTCAGCAATTTCAAAAAATTACACAGGAATTACCGCCCGGCCCGAAAAAAGAAGCAGCTGAGAAACTAACAAATGAAGTAAAGGACGATGCCAATCAACAAACGAAAGAAAAAAACTGGCCAGTGCCGGAAAGAGATTTGCCCGTTATCGCCAGAATGGTAGGAGAATTTAAAAAATTTTACTATCAAGGCTACGCTCAATCAGTTTTAGAGGCCAAACAACATGCGGTTAGTGAAGCTTTAGGCGCACAAAGAAATCAAGTTTACGCAATGCGCTACGGGCTTCATTCTTTGGCAAACCTTCATTATGGTCTCGAAGAGGCTTCTTGGAAT
This sequence comes from uncultured Gammaproteobacteria bacterium, assembly GCA_964372475.1. Taxonomy (GTDB): domain Bacteria; phylum Patescibacteriota; class Microgenomatia; order JACPZF01; family JACPZF01; genus JACPZF01. The sequence continues at coordinate 4,749 of CAYJSC010000054.1, forward strand.
TTTTTCTTTCAGCTACTTGGTCCTTTGGGAGAAACCTTGGAACATCTAAAACGAGAAAAAATCGGCCTAACAATGAAATATCAGCGTAGCTGGATTAGCCCTTACTATTTTGACTATTTAATAAAAACCCTACCGGAAGAAAAAGCGCTTGATCTCGTGCTTGATGTAAGTAAAAAGACTATTTATGCAATTAGTAAAATTACCGGCTTGAATATCTTTTCTCGGGTTCAACTCTATGATAACTATGGCCAGCCTCGATTTGAGAAAAACGGCCGACCGGTTATGTCCTCCATTGTTTTTACACCATTACTAAAAGCACAAAAGGGGCTTTCGGCAACCTCGTCATTTTTAGAACAATTAACGGTGGAAAAACCTCTGTGGGACGCTAGAGGTAAGGATTTTGTAAAAAAACAGGCACTTATCAATAGCATGTGGCTTAAGGGCTCTGTTTTTGATAATTTTTCATCAAATAGCGTAAAAAGAGAAAGGGCTCGGCAAATTCTTTTGGCAAGACTTACAAGAACCGTTGGGCTTAAAAGCATTGCTAAAAATTTAAGACGCACGGACCGGGACCCGCTTTCTTTTATTGCAATTTTAATCGGCGCGTGGATATTGGACATCCCTCTTTGCAATCTGGCGCGTATCATCGGCGACACGCTGGGAAGCAGGGTAGTCTGGACTACATTACAAGGGCTTCTTGATACATTTTTTA
>CAYJSC010000055.1:0-5423 GCA_964372475.1 uncultured Gammaproteobacteria bacterium
GTCTAAAAAAGAGGCAACCTGACGCATTAATTTTGTTTCTTTCTCAGAACAAATTTCTTATCGAGTCTTTTGAGCGATTCCATAACTCCTGTATACTCTAACTCTTCCATTGGGGCCATGGCGTTACCAAAGTAACCCTGCTCCCTAATAGCAAAAGTTTTCTCTGCGGCTTTGTTTCTGACAAAATCCCAAAATGGCTGGTCGAAGAGATCAACCTCTTCGGTCATAATGCCGTTATGAATACAAATCCCCGCGGCGGTAATAATGGCTGGCCCATCAAAATAAGAAATAATAGCACCAAGTTTACAAGGCATTAAGGCGACATTGTGGCTGCCGCGATTATCGCCGACAACGTAATGTGCCGTCGCGAGTGGGGACAGGATTTCTCCAGTGGAAGGAAATTGCTTTTGCGATCTGACAATGGCGACTGGGTCATCCTTTCCCGTATATTTTCCGGCAATATTATGTAGTCTGCTGGTGGAGACCGCAGCTGCTTGATCGCCGGTTGATTTGGCGCGAATGGATTCAATCACATAGTGTTCGGGGTCGCGCAGTAAAACCGCGAGATCATAGGCTTCCTCGGGGACGCTTAGCTTTATAACCTTATCCGCCTCGGTGTAGTTAACGTCCATAATTGTAAACTCAAAACCAACCTGCATCTCTGGAGCCAGAAGCAATCCGGCATTATGGAAGGGATCGGCAAAACCTCTAAAGAGCGGCAGGTTAAAAACACCGGGATCGGTTTTATCACACATGAATAAAATAAAAGGTTCGGAAGGCCTTTCCTCAAACTCTATTTCCGCTGATGAAGGACCCATACCCCTAACATTACCCGAGAAGGCGTCTTTTAAAAGATCTTGGCCAGCGCCGTACAGGCCTTGTTCCTTAGCAACAGCCGTACCTTTGATAAAGGAATCCCAGGCAAGCTTATGAACATCAGGATTATCAACACCTCTGGTATGAGACATAAGAATGAAGTTATCATCTCCCGCAGTAAAAACCTTATAATCGAGAAGAAGACCTTTCTTCTTACCCTCGTTTTCCACGTGATCAACGATCGCCTGGGTTAATTTCTTACTAGGACGATTGTGTCCGCCCACGGAACCCACATCGGCCTTAATGGCTGAAAGCGTAATTTTCATATTTCTCCTTTTTAATATTAAACCCTTAAACTTTTATACTATTTAATTTATATCTTTACTATACATTAATAATTATACCTAAATCAAGACCCTCCCGGTCATATGGCTCGAGATGGGCAAACCCATTAATTTTAAGATCGTCGGCGCCACATCAGCTAGTATTCCCACGCCCAGGACTTGCGGATTATTGTTATAGTCAGCACAGGCCACAATAAAGGGCACCGGATTGACACTATGATAAGTATCCACTTCCTTCGTTTCCTTATTAATCATTTCCTCGGCATTGCCGTGGTCGGCAGTAAGAATTAGGGCGCCATTTTGGGAAAGAACTTTTTTGCCAATCTCTCCGATACAGCTATCAACCTCCTCGCAGCCTTTAACGGTTGCTTGGATATTACCGGTGTGACCTACCATATCCGGGTTAGCAAAATTAATGACCATAAAATCGTAAATATTTTCGGCTAAGCGCTGCAAACATACGGAAGTAATTTCCCGAGCCGACATTTCCGGCTTTAAATCATAGGTCGCAACCTTAGGCGATGGGATATGAATGCGATCTTCGCCGGGATAGGGATCCTCACGGCCGCCGTTAAAAAAATAGGTCACGTGCGCATATTTTTCCGTTTCGCTGATATGCAGCTGTCTTAAATCAAAAGAGGAAATAACTGCGGCTAAGGGAAACGGTACGGGCATCGGCGGAAATGCCACATTAACGGGTAAGTCCTTTTCGTATTGGGTCATGGTCACAAAATATAAATTATTTAGCTTAATGTTGCGTGTAAACGTTTTTGCATCTGGAGAGTTTTCATCTACTTCAATCGCCAGCATGTACCGGTCTTTGTTCTGATCATAAATCAGTTTTTTATGGTTGATGGATTCAAAATTTGACAAAACTAAGGCTTCGGTCAGCTGACGCGGTCGATCGGTTCGGTAATTAAAAAAAATCACCGCGTCATTGTCTTTGATATTACCCTCACTGCCAGGCGTATCGATAATGGTTGGCTTAATGAATTCGTCGGTTTCGCCCCTTAGTTTAGCCAGGTTTAAGGCTTCCTCTGCCGAGGCGGCCACTTGAGCATTATTTTCGACTATAGCTCGATAGGCCTTTTGGGTTCGTTCCCAGCGGTTATCCCGATCCATCGCGTAGTATCTGCCGCTAATAGTTGCTATTTGACCAATATTTAATTCCTTAATTTTATCTTCGACTTCCCGGAGATAAATTGAAGCAGAAGTTGGCGGTGAATCGCGTCCGTCGGTAAATAAATGTAAAAAAACGGGATTTTTAAAGTTGCTTTGTTTAATAAGCCATAGCAAAGCAAATAAGTGATTAAGGTGGGAATGGACCGAACCCGCGCCTACCAAACCCATTAAATGCAACCTGCTCTTTTGCTCTTGGCAGTGAGCTAAAGCGCCAATAAAAGCGGGGTTTTTGACAAAGCTACCGTCGGCGATTGCCATATTGATTCGAGGCTCAACTTGGTACACGATGCGGCCAGCGCCGAGATTTAAGTGTCCGACTTCGGAATTACCGGATTCGCCATGTGGAAGTCCGACTGACTCACCTGAAGCCCGAAGTTGGGTATGGGGAAATTGGGAAACGAGGCGCGTGATATTGGGAGTTTTAGCCATCGTAATGGCATTGTCGTCATTGGGAGTACTAAGACCCCAGCCATCGAGGATAATTAGAACAACTGGTCTAAACTTTTGGTTTGCCATTTTTTATCACTCTTTCTTCGCACAAAGCCACGATGCTTCTCGTATAGTCGATGACATCGGGGTTAACCGAAACCGAGGTAACACCCCAGGAAACCAGTTTTTCGGTAATATCCGGATAATCAGACGGCGCCTGACCGCAAATAGAGGAAGTTATTTTGTATTTATGACAGGTTTTGACAATTCTCTCAAGCGCCCAGAGAACGGCTTCGTTTCTTTCATCATAAACGCTTGCCACTTCCGAGTTGTCGCGATCCGTGCCCAAAATAAGCATGGTTAAATCGTTAGAACCAATTGATATGCCGTCGATGCCGACTTCAATAAACTTGTCTAAAAGGATAACATTGCTAGGAATTTCTACCATCATCCATAGTTTAAAACTCGGGGTTCTGGTTAATCCGAAGGAAGAAAGTAGACTTTTTACTTCGATTAATTCCTTGACGGTTCTCACAAAAGGAATCATCAACCATAAATTTTTAAAACTAAATTTATTACGCACTCTTTTGATGGCCTCAACCTCTAAGCGAAAAACCCGTGGATCATGGATGTAGCGAAAGCAGCCGCGGTATCCGAGCATGGGATTTGGTTCTTCCGGTTCATAGGCTTTACCGCCGATAAGATTGCGGTATTCATTGGTACGAAAATCCGTCGCGCGGTAGACCACCGGACGGGGATGGAACGCTTGCGCAAAAGTTTTAAGGCCATCACTAAGCTTATCCACAAATTCGGCTTGTTTTTTTTCGTGAATAAAAGCCTTGGGATGTTTTCCAATCTGCGCAATCATAAATTCCGCTCGGAGTAAACCCACGCCATCGACGTTTAATTTCGCTACCTCCCGGGCCTTTTCTGGTTCTGCCAAATTAACATAGATCTTGGTGGCCGTTTTTACTTGACTGTTAACAATCGGCGTACGTTTGGTTAAATCGGTTTCGGCCGGAAGAAGATGCAGCTCGGCAAGTTTCTTCAGATAACTGCCTTCATAGACAACTCCCTTTATGCCATCAACCGTATAGATGCGGCCGTTTTTAAGCACTTTGGTGGCTTTTTGGCTCCCCACAATAGCTGGAATACCAAGTTCGCGGCTTACAATCGCGGCATGAGCAGTTCTGCCCCCCTCGTTTGTAACAATAGCGGAGGCTTTTTTCATGGCGGGCACATAATCGGGATTGGTCATGGTTGTCACTAAAATATCCCCAGGGACAATTTTATGCAGTTCTTTGGCCGAAAATATAACTTTGGCAGGGCCAGTACCGATCCCCGGAGATGCTGGCTGTCCTCTTAAAACTTCTTTTAAATTCTTTTCCAGCAAAACCTCCACTTCTTCTGCTTGTTCTCTCTTGTCCGTAGTACTTTGTACCGTTGTTACTGGTCGAGATTGCACGATATAAACTTTATTTTTTTCGATCGCCCATTCGATATCTTGTGGGAAGAAATAATGCTTTTCGATTTGAAGGCCGATTTTAGCAATTTCAATAATCTTTTGGTCAGTTACTTTAGCATGTTCACTTAGTCTTGTAGAAAGTTTTTCTGTCTTGTTCTTACTACCGACTTTTTTCATGATATTGTCTTGAATACCAATTATTTTTTTATCAATTTGAAAGTTATGCTTGTTAACCTCATAATGATCTGGAGTTACTGAACCTTGAACAATTAATTCTCCAAGTCCAAGGATTGATTCTACAACGATTTTGGATTTATCGTTATTAACTGGATCGATAGTAAACATAATACCCGAAGCTTCGGATTGGACCATTTTTTGAATCACGCAGGCAATACCGATGCGAAAGTGATCAAAATTGTTCTTAGACCGGTAAAAAATGGCCCGAGCTGAAAACAGCGATGCCCAGCACTCTCGTACTTTTAAAACAACATTGGATTCGCCTCTAACGTTTAAATAGGTTTCTTGTTGTCCCGCAAAAGAGGCAGTTGGTAAATCTTCCGCGGTGGCACTGCTTCTTACGGCTACTAACGTATCTCCATGGATACCTCCAAGATTGGTGTAATAAGTAGCGATTAATTTCGCCAGGCTCTGCGGTACCTCACTATCGGTAATTAGTTTTTTTACTTTCTGAGAGACGTGATCTAATTCCGTGGGTTTGTCGACGTCGATGGTCTTGATGAGATTTTTGATGGTTTGCTCGAGATTATTGGCCTTCAAAAAAGAGTAATAGGATTCTGCGGTAACAATGTAGCCATCGGGTACGGGAAAATGCGCCTTGGCCATCTCGCCTAAATTAGCACCCTTGCCGCCAACCAGAGGGATATCATTTTTGTCTATTTCCGAAAATTTTACGACTAATTTATTCTTTGTCATGCCTAGCTAATTCGCTTTTAAAAAAATCCACCCAGGGGATTTTAGCCGGTTCCTCTTTATTTAATAGGGCCAAGTAATAGCTTAAATACCCACCAAATGATGTTAGATAGAGAACTTGCGTTATTTTGGTTTCGCCTTGAACGTCTATTTCGACTAAACCCACCTTATTTTTCTTGACAATGTCGCAAGTTAATCGGCATCGTACTTTTATTTTAGCACTATAAAGAGAAGAATTGAAAGCGAGAAAAAGCATG
>CAYJSC010000056.1:0-5391 GCA_964372475.1 uncultured Gammaproteobacteria bacterium
ATAATCTGACTATTAAAAATGTGAGGCTTTGGGACAGGGCGCCGCTTCTCTCCACCTTTTCGCAAATTCAAGAGATCCGAACATATTATGAGTTTGCCAGCGTGGATAACGACCGTTACATCATTGATGGCGAAGTACGTCAGATCATGCTCTCGCCCAGAGAGTTAGCTTCCGACAGCCTCCCCAACAAAGCCTGGATCAATGAACGGTTAACATTCACTCACGGCTATGGCATCGCCGCCGGTCCGGTAAATCAAGTAACCCCGGAAGGGCTGCCAGTCCTTTTTGTCAAAGATTTGCCGCCCAAATCGGAAGTGAAAGAACTCGCAGTCGCTAGACCGGAAATTTACTTTGGCGAGTTGGTAAACGACTACGTGATCGTCAAAACAAAATCAAAAGAGTTCGATTATCCCAAAGGAGAAGAGAATGTTTACACGACATATGCTGGTCAGGGTGGAGTGGAACTCAACTCCCCCTTACGACGACTCCTCTACGCTATTCGCTTCGGCTCACTTAAAATGCTTTTATCAGGTGATATAACAGGGGAAAGCCGTATTCTTTATAACCGCAATGTAAAAGAAAGGGTGGCAACCATTGCGCCCTTTTTAACGTACGACAGGGACCCATATTTGGTCATTGCCGAAGGCAAGCTGTATTGGATTCTTGACGCTTATACAGCAACCGACCGTTATCCTTATTCCCAACCGCTATCATTAAATGGGGGTAAACTAAACTACATTAGAAATTCGGTCAAGGCAGTGGTGGATGCTTATCACGGAAAGGTGAGTTTTTATCAAGCTGATCCAGAAGATCCGATTATCAAAACCTACGCGAAAGTGTTTCCCGGTACCTTTCGTTCACTTTCCGAACTACCCGAGAGTCTCGTGCCTCATCTGCGCTATCCCGAGGATATCTTTTCTCTTCAGACTGCTGTCTATACCACGTATCACATGGATGATCCGCAAATCTTTTACAATAAAGAGGATCTGTGGGAAATACCCGCCATTGCCCAAGAAGGAGAACAACAAGCTGACGGTAAGGCTCCCGCAATGACCCCCCGCCACATGATCATGAAGCTCCCCGGCGAGAAAAAAGAGGAATATATTCTCATGCTGCCGTTTACCCCGCGGGCCAAAGATAATCTTTCCGCCTGGATGGTGGCCAGAAATGACAACGAGCAGTATGGCAAACTGGTAGTGTACCGCTTCCCGAAGGATAAATTGGTGTTCGGACCTAAACAGGTCATTGGCCGGATCAACCAGGACGCAGAGGTCAGTCGGCAAATCTCTTTATGGGACCAGCGCGGCTCCCAAGTCATCCAAGGGTCCCTTTTGGCCATCCCGATTGAGGAGTCTCTTCTTTATGTCCGGCCACTTTATCTCAAGGCAGATACGGGGAAAATTCCAGAGTTAAAGCGGGTGATTGTCGCCTATGAAAACAAAATAGCCATGGAGGAAACGTTGGAGGCAGGACTTGCCAGACTCTTTGGCACCGGTACCGGTCAACAAGCCAAACCAGCAGAGGTAATAATTCCTACGGATAATCTCACCAAGCAGGCCGGCGAGGCGTATGATGCCGCCATCCGCGCGCAGCGAGAAGGAGACTGGGGAAGATACGGAGAGGAAATTAAAAAATTGGGAGAAATTCTAGACAAACTCCGGCTATGAAAACCAGCGAGACAACTTTCACAAAATCAATACTCATCACGGCAACAACGCTGCTCCTAATTTTTGGCGTTCTTTACCTTTTTTTTCGTCTACTCCAACCCTTTGTCCTTATATTCCTCACCGCTTTTATCCTCAGTATATGTTTAAATCCGCTGCACGAATATCTGAATACTAAAGCAAGATTTGGTAAAACAGCCTCCGCAATTATTGCCGTATTGCTGCTTTTTATAGTCGTTTCTGCTCCACTTACCATCTTTATCGCTCTGCTAACCGGCGAGGTGGCGGGAATTCTTGAATATATTAGCGTCAACGCCGGTATAAAAAACCAATTGATTGAAACTCTCTTGGGTTTATTTGACCGATTCGGCCTCTCCACCAAAATTATTTCATTAGAGATGGAAAAATATGTCGTTTCCTCACTTCGTTTTCTTTCAACCAGCTTAACCGGTATCATATCGGGGACAGCGGGATTACTTCTTAATACTCTTCTAACCATTTCGGTCACCATTTATTTCTTGGCCTACAAAAAAACTATTGCCCTCTATATATACGATATCATCCCCTTACCGAAGGCCGATACGGACCGTCTCGTCGAGAGGGCCGTCGAAGTCATAGGCGCTGTCCTCCGCGGCAACCTTGTAATTGTTGCAATTCAAGCGATATTGGGAGGCGTGGGATTTGCTATTTCTGGTCTAACCCCATCCTTATTATTGGCCATGCTGTACGGACTGGCTTCACTTATTCCGGTAGTTGGAATTGCTATTATTTGGGTTCCGGGAGCCGCTTACCTCATATTGTCGGGTAATCTTATGGGTGGACTTGGAATTGCCGCCTGGTGTATCATGTCAAATTTGCTCTTGGATAATGTCATCGGACCAAAAATTCTTGGCAGCCAGGCACGTCTTCACCCTCTGTTTATCTTATTTGGAGTGTTGGGTGGAATTAGCATGTTTGGGTTAATTGGCATCGTATTGGGTCCCACCGTCATCGCAGTTTCGTTTATCGCGATAGATATTTACCGCCAATTACTTAAACGATAATACCAGAGAACTAAATTTATTATCTTCTATTGCCTCTCTTATCTCTCTCATCAACTCCTGCATAAAATAGAGATTATGAATTGTCCCTAGTCGATATGCTAGGAGCTCGCGGCTACGAAAAAGATGACAGATGTATGCTCGGGAGAAATTCCGACAAGTATAACAACCGCAGCTTGGGTCAATTGGTTTTGGGTCTGTCAAAAAACAAGCCTTAGTAATATCTAATCTAAATTTATCTGCGTTGTATGCTTTTTCTTGATCCGCAGTTAATAATTTATCTCTTTGTCTTAATTTTAAATTGAAAATTGAAAATTTAAAATTCGTCAATACTTGTCCCATCCTCCCCAATCTCGTTGGCATCACGCAGTCAAACATATCCACTCCCTGCTCCACCGCGCTAAAAATTTCCGGCGCCGTACCGATGCCAAATAAATGACGCGGTTTCCCCTGCGGCAAAAAAGGGTAGATCCATTTGAGGATTTTTACCATTGTCGCGGTATTAATCAGGGCCCCTCCGATGGCAATTCCAAAGAAATCCTTACTGGCTATGAATTTAGCTGATTCGAGCCGTAAATCCCTAAACGGCCCGCCCTGGATAACGCCAAAAAGCGCTTGCTTTCTACTCCCCTTCTGTTTCTTAAAATATGCCAGCGCTCTCTCCTCCCACCTATGCGTCCTTTCCATCGCCGCCTTAGTGTAATCGTAGTTATGTAAAGGGCTGGTACACTCATCCAAACATACAATTAAATCAGCCCCCAGTTTCATTTGCACTTCGATTGATTTCTCCGGCGGGAAAAAATGAGCTGTACCATCCAGATGAGAAACAAAAGTCGGCCCCTCTTCTGCGATTTTGCAGAGCTTGGTTCTGACGACAACACCTTTCTCTAAGTTACCTAAAACCAAATCGCCGCCGTAAAGCGGCACCATCTTCCCCACTTCGTGCTCGATGCCAAATCCTAAAGAAAAAACTTGAAAACCAGCGCTATCGGTCATCATCGTACCATTCCAATGCATATACTTGTGCAGTCCTCCCAGTTTTTCAATTACCTCTGCTCCTGGCCGAAGATAAAGATGATAAGTATTGGCTAGAATAGCTTCGGTATTCGTTTGTTTAACTTCTTGAGGCGATAAGCCTTTTATCGCAGCTTGGGTACCAACCGGAAGAAAAGCAGGTGTCGCAAACGAACCATGAGCTGTGGTTAAAATGCCAGTTCGCGCTTTCGTTTTTTTATCTTGGTGTGTAACCTTAAATGAAAACATGAACATAATGTCATTGCGAGGAGCGTAGCGACGAAGCAATCTGCTAAACTAGAGATTGCCACGCTCACTTCGTTCGCTCGCAATGACAGGTATCGGTACAGTACTTAATCTTGTCACCAGGTCAAAATCATCATCTCCCGCAATGCGATTGTATCTTTCAAAATTGCATTTTTGACATTTATGCACTAAAACGTATTCTCCGCCTCTTCTGGTAAAAACGCCAATTGGCGGCATTAAACCGAGGCACTTATTTTTACGATCCCCTGGGATATCAGTATCAACGTGTTTGCTGTATAAGCAGAAAGGGCAATGGTTGCGATAGCTGCCGCCGTATATTATCGGTTCTACCCCTTGACCACAGTTCTCGCAGACGAAATCGTCATTTCGAGCAATCATTGTCATTTGAATGTTGCTTTCCTAACCTTGTTTAGATATTTGATAATGTCTCCGCTAGGAAACTTATAAACATTAAGAAGCACTCCCGAAATATGCAAGGCTGCCTCAAATTCCGGCTGAATGATTGCGTGTGCACCAATAGCATACAAGCGCTGTTTATCTTCATCGTAATGCGATCTGCAAATAACCACGATATTGTGATTTAACATTAAACTGTTTTGAATGATCATTTCCTGACTATGCCGGTCGGGAACGGCAATGACGACAACTTTAGCGCGATCAACTTGGGCATAATCCAAAACATCGATATCTGAAGGATCGCCGTAAATAACATTTACCGCACGTTTCTTAAGATCGTTTACGACCTTTTGATTAAAATCGATTACAACATAAGGCACGGAGGCCAGCTCTAAAGCTTGTCTAATGTGACTGCCTACTCTGCCGTGGCCGCAGATAACGACATGATTTAAAAACGGCAGTTCTTCGTCAATCTTCCGGCTTTGGTCGATTTTGGTAAAGAATTTTTCATAAATTAGCGGGGAAAATTTTCTAATAAAATTTTTAATTGCGTGGTAGGAAGTATTGCTTATTGATATCGCCAGAGGGGAAATAATCATGGTTATTATGGTAATCGCAATTATTAAATTATAGGCAGTTAAATCAATATAACCGCGGTCCGCGCCGACGCGGGCTAAAACAAAAGTAAACTCACCGACACTAATAATGCCGATTGCAGTAAAAAAAACAGTTTTACTGTGAAATCCAAACAAAATCATGATAATTGAAGATATAAAAAATTTAAGAAAAATCACAAGCAGAGTAATAGCAATTATTAATCCAAAATTGACCAGCAGAAAATTAATATTAAATAAAAGTCCGAGAGAAACAAAAAAAACAATACTTAAGATATCGCGCATCGGTCTGATTTCAGCAAAAATTGCATGATTTTGAGTTGTTTCAGAAATCAAAAGTCCGGCGATAAATGCCCCAGATCGGAAGAGCACCGTCTGAACTCCAGTCACAATACT
>CAYJSC010000057.1:0-5320 GCA_964372475.1 uncultured Gammaproteobacteria bacterium
GCTGCGGCACCACCTTTTCGGACTTAGAAGTTGATAAAGTCGAAAAAATCGATCATTTGTATTTTGTTAGATATAAAAAGACCGACGGCGCTGGCTATATCACGGTTGCGACAACCAGACCGGAGCCAATTTTTATCGATACGCATCTGGCGGTAAATCCCAAAGACAAAAAGCATAATAAGCTTATCGGATCTAAAGTTTTTAATCCTTTGACCGGAAAGGAAATGACCATTATCGGTGATGATTTCGTTGATCCCAAGTTTGGCACGGGAATTGTTAAACTTACCCCCGCTCATGATTTTACCGACTTTGAGGTCGCGCAAAAATATCATCTACCGATTCTTGATGCCATTACCAAGGATGGAAGAATTGCCCTGTCGGGAGGCAAATACGCCGGCATGAAAATTAAAGCCGCCAGAGAACTAGTTCTCCAGGATCTTACCGCCAAGGGTCTGATAGAAAAAATTGATAATAATTATCAACACGTGGTTGGCTCTTGTTATCGGTGCAAAACCATTATTGAACCCTTAACTATCGAGCAATGGTTTATTAAAACTAAGCCTCTAGCAGCTGCCGCGATAAAAGCGGTAAAAACGGGTAAAACCAAAATCGTTCCCAAAAAGCGCTTCGAGAACATGTACTTTCAATGGCTTGAAAACATTCGCGATTGGAATATTAGCCGCCAGATCGTTTGGGGCCCCAGAATTCCTGCTTGGTACTGTCTTGATTGTAATCAAAATATCACCGTATCTTTTATTACTAAAAGCAAAGAAAGACTGATTGGTTCCTACCAAGGTTTAGCCAAGAAGTATCGTTACGAGGAAATAATTGCGGGCTTGCAAACCATCAGTGCGCCCATCGATGCTACCTATTCTCTGTCTGATAATCCCTGTCAAAAATGTAGCGGCCATCACCTCGTGCAAGAAACCGATACTCTCGATACCTGGTTTTTGTCTGGTCAATGGCCGCTAAGTACGCTTGGTTTCGGTAGCGACGATCCTCAAAAAAGCTCGCCTGATTTTAAATATTTCTACCCCACTTCGGTTTTAGATACCATGTGGGATATTCTTTTTTTCTGGGTGGCCCGGATGATGATGTTTGGTTTGTACTTAACCTCGGAAGTACCTTTTAAAATTGTGCACCTTCATGCCCGAGTGGTTGATAAATTTGGCCAAAAAATGAGTAAAAGCAAAGGCAACGTGATTGACCCTTTGACTATTACTGAAAAATACGGCGCTGATGCGCTTCGTCTGGCGCTAGTTTTGGGGGTAGCTCCAGCTAGCGATATTGCTCTTAGCGAAGAAAAGATTATCGGCATGAGAAATTTTTGCAACAAGCTTTGGAATATCGGCCGCTTTATCGAAATGCAGGGAAAAGGAGAGGGCGCGGGTGAGGTTTCTAGTGCCGATAAAAAAATACAAAAACAACTAACGACTTTGGTCAAAAAAGTCACTAAGGCTATTAATGATTATAAATTCGGCCAGGCGGCAGAAGTTTTGTATCAATTTACCTGGCATGAATTTGCGGATAAATATCTGGAATACAGCAAAAACTCTCCTTCATCTGTAACCGCCAAAGTTTTAAATGAAACTTTTGCCACTCTTTTAAAACTGCTTCATCCCTTTATTCCTTTTGTCACCGAAGAACTTTGGCAACAGTTGAAGTTCAGTAAAACTTCCTTAATTGTAGAAAAATGGCCAAAATAAAGACGAATATAAACCTATCTCCTTCTGTTTCGTATTCTCCAGGCTTACTTCTTAAACCTTTAAACTCTGAAACTTTTATACTCTCGATAAATTTATATGTAATCGCAGAACATTCGTTGGCTAAATTTGTGGCTGCCTGAAATTCTTCCGGGGTTATAAAATCTTTGGTCTAAGGCAACGTAAGAGAATAAATCTGGCGGACTAAACCCCTGGCTTTTTGCCAGCAAATTAAATCTTCAAACCGGCTCACGGTAGACATGATAAAATCAGTATACTATAATTTACTCATGATACAAACGGCAAGACAAAAAGTTCTTTTGTATACTTTTCTTATTGCCGGTGCAAGTATTGGTATTTTTTTTATCTCTAAGGAGACACTTTCTCGACATGTCTGTGAAGCGTCTGGTAAAGAATATTTATTACTAACGGGAGGAAAAAGGCACGCTTGTGTAAAAAAAACTTCTGATCCCGGAAAAACTTGCGCGTCTAAAAAAGACTGTCAAGGTTATTGCATTAGCACAACCGGAAGAACAGGGGTCTCGGGAGTTTGCAGCGAATACCAAATTCCTAAAGGATGTTATGAACAATACAGATATACCGGAACAGGAGCTGAATTTAATTCCTTGGGTTTAAATGGCGAAAATGAAATTTTCCTTTGCAGCCCACCAGAAACATTTCGTCATTAAAATGAGAACTCGTGCTCAACAATTTCCGCATATTTACCGATTTTTAACCGCAAAGGCCAATCTCGTGCTTCAAAAATATGCCTCGCTACCATCCGAGAGAAAACAATTGTTTATAAATAGCCTGCCGTTTATGGTTGTTATTTTTTACTTGTTGTTTTCTGTCTTGTCTCCCGCTTCTGATTTTGAACAGGCCAAACTGCGCGTTCTGAAAAAACCGAAAGATGCCCAGGCGCACTTAGCGCTTTCGCGGGTTTTTAAAAAAAACAGCGATTTGGAAAGAGCTTCGCAAGAAGTACTCGTTGCAAATCTTATAGCTCCTCAAAACGAAGAAGTTAAAGAGGAAATTTCCCAAATTACTGATTTAAAAACCAAACCCAACCAGCTTCAAAACGATCTTAATTATTGGGAAAAAATATCATTAGATAACCGTGGCTATCGTGATGCGTTTTTACAAAAAGCCAGCCTTGAGTATCAATTAAAAGATACCGTCGCCGCTAAAGCAGATTTGCAAAAAGGCCTAGAATTGGATCCTAATTACGAAGTGTCTTTACGATTTCTAAAATTCCTCGCAGAAAATCCCTTTTAGAAATAGCTGGCTATTTCGCTGCCTCTTCCTTTTTGTCCCCTGCCGCCTTGGTGGGAACAGCTTTATCTTCGGTTTTAGCGGCTTCCGCGGTTGGGACTTCCGCCACTGGCACAGTCGGAGCACCTTCGGTTGGTGCCGCAGCTTCTTGCGTGGCCGCAACCGCGGCCTGCTTGGCCTCTTCCTCCGCCTTAATCGCTTCTTGCATTTCTTTGGTAATTAAAGGTCCAATCTTAAACACGACCTCTTCAGGGTTAGTCAAAATATTGATCTTGGCTTTATCGAACTGTAAATCTTTTACCAAAACCGCCTGGTCGACCTCTTCCAATTTAGTAATATCAACTTCAATTTGTTCGATTAAGTCGGTTGGTAAGGCTTCGATTTCGACCGAAGACAGAGTGTGTAACAAAACCCCCTTATTGTCTGCTACGGCCTTGGCCTCGCCCCTTGCCATAACCGGAACGCTGGCTTTGACTTTTTCTTTCAAGTCGACTTGGTAAAAATCAGCGTGAAGCATTTGGCCGGTAACCGGATGGACTTGCACTTGATGAATTAAAACCGGACGCACACCCTCTTCTTTTTCAATAACCAAATCGACCAGTCCGGTTTGTTTGGCTTTATGAAAAACCCGGGCAAATTCTTTTTGCTCTAACTGTAATGATTCTGATTTTACCTTTTTACCATAGAGTGTCGCGGGAATTTGGCCCTCACGACGAAGCTTTTTAACTTTTTTCCCCAGTACCGAGCGCTTCTGCGCCTTTAATTTTTCTCTTTGCATACAGGGTTCGATTCTAACTAAATGCTCGGGCGGTTGTCAATCGCCTTGTTTTGGTATTAATTTGAGGGTTAAAATTTTATCAGTATCGAGGGGTTGGCCATATTCAACTTTTCCCGTTGTTTTTTTGGCTCCCGTTGGGACCTGCACCGCTTCGAAAGATTCGGGGTGGGAAAAAGAGAGAAAATAGTCGTCATTTTGCGCCCCCATTTGTTTCTGCCAGACCAACTTATATAATCCTTCCGTTTGGGCATTCCAAAGATCAGGTAATTGGTAAGATATGGAAACTATTTTTTTATTGGCTGGCGGAACTTCTACTAAGAAACCATAAAATGTTTTACCGAGCTCTTCTCCCTGTTCTATTGTAAGAACCCCTTCTACTTCTCTTTTATTGTCTTGGGTAATGATAAATGGCACATCTTTATGGTCTAATTGTAGATTTGTCAACTGTGACCCTTGGGGCAAATAGAGACGCAGGTAGTTTCGGTACACTCCCCCCAGCTTGGATTTGCCCAAGTCGGTATTTTCATAGGTAATATCAACTGTTTCCTTAATTTTTAAATCCTCCCCGATGTTAATCTTATGCGAAACATTTTTTTTAACAAAATAATTAACCTTATTCACCCCGAGGTTTGCATCCACCACCATTAAATAATCACCAAGGCAATTTTTTTGTTCTCCACAGACATCGCCGCTTATTCGCCCTCCCCAATTAAACCGCGAAACTAAATTTTCGGTCGCTTCGTCGTGAAAAGCGAAACCTAGGTGTTTTTCTCTAAGCTCTTGTTCAGCAAGAAGTAGTAATTGCAAATAAGATTTGTTTTGTCTGGTTAATAACTGATCCATAATTTTACCAGAGAGGGCCGAGAGAAAGTCCTTTTTTTGGGTGCTCCCCGGGAAAAAGTTTTCTTGGGAGTAAGAGGTCGCCTTGGTAAAAAGATTATCGGCAGTAATGGTTTCTTGGTAATCAGACAGGGTCATCGGGCCAAGAACGTTTAATAAGTCCTTGACGACGTTTAAATCCATCATGATCGTACCATCAACCTTTCTTCCCACTTCCTTTTCTAAGAACCATTCCGCGCGCTTCGCGCTTACTTGCAAATCGGGCGACCAATTGCTGTCTCTTAAATACCAATTCGGTTGCCCCAAAATTTTACGAATGGGCAAAGGCGGCTCGACGTGGCCGGTCAACTGGCCGTCGGCGTTATAAACATCGTCAATTTTAAGCTCGGTTAATTTCCCTTTTTCAAAAGTAATTAGGCCATAGGATCCAATGAATCCTCCCGCTGGTCGCAGTTCCATATTATTGGTAAATAGCAACAAGTAGGTTTTTTTACCGGATAGTGCAAAGATTTCCGGAAGAACATAAGAAACTTCTCTTAAACGGGAAACGAGAACGCGATAATTATTAAACCGGGCCATTTGTTCATAAACTTTATCTCCGGAGAGTTTGAGAAAAAGCACCTTGCTAAAATCCAAAGCGCCAAGGTCTGTCTGTACTAATGAGAGTTTATTTTCCGCCTGGATCAGCTCTTCTTTAGCTAAACCCAGTTTTATGCCCAAACCGCGG
>CAYJSC010000058.1:0-5319 GCA_964372475.1 uncultured Gammaproteobacteria bacterium
TCATAGCCATTGCTTTATTGAACTATTACTTTCCCTTTAAGGGATGGATTGAATGGATTGAGATGATCGTGGAACGGCCAAGTGCCTTTAAAAGTAAACGTGAAAGAGAAACTCTCTCCTTTTGATAAACCGCGGCAGGCATCAAAGGAGCTTGAAATACAACCGCCTTTTTTAGGATATAAATCGTGGGTCGGGTGGATGCCCGAGGCTGGCCAGCGGGCCTGATTTCCTTGATTAACAAATCTTACAATGTCGCCGGCATTGATAGTCATCTCGGCCGGGTTAAAACCGCTATCGGTCATATTGATAACTACTGTTTTTGGAATTGGAGTTGGCGCCGGAGTTTGAACTGGACTGCCAACCAAACTGCTGGTTGGCGTAGGAGTTGGTGATACAGGGAGTTGAGTGGGGGTGGGGGTCGGCTGCGGAGAACTAATTTCTTCTCCTCCTCTCTTTCCTAAAAACCAAACAACTCCGGCGAAAACGACCACCAAAAGAACAATAATTAAAAAAGTGTTTTTAGCCATATGATTTATTATAACACAATTTTAAATTTTAAATCACCCCTATTTTTGATAAGCTAAACAAATGGCAAACGAACTGATAAAATTCGCCCTCGCTTTTCTGGTTCTGGCCTACTCAAGCCGGATCCTAATTCGCTCTCTGGCAAACGTGGCTTACTTCTTGCGGATTTCTGATTATGCCGCTTCATTCATCCTTATGGGATTTGCTACTTCCATTCCCGAGCTTTTCGTGGCTTTGAGTTCGGGTGTTAACGGAACGCCGGCTTTGTCTTTCGGCAATATCATCGGCGCAAATATCTTGAATGTCACATTGCTTTTAGGCATTATCGCTCTCGTTGCCGGAGGCATCAAGAACCGCGACCAATCAATCAAAACCGATGCCTGGATAATTTTCATGATTGCGGTCATGCCTCTGCTTTTGGTTTGGGACGGCAATCTTGACCGACCCGACGGCCTGGTTTTGATATTGCTTTATTTTTGGTATCTGAACCGGCTTTTCGTTCAGCGGAAAATTTTAGGAAAGACATTTGACCTTTTTGGCGGAAAATTCCGCGGAGCCGGCTGGGTCCTGAAAGAAGTCGCTTTGTTTATTTTAGGCATCGTCCTTTTATTGGCTGCTTCCGGCTTTGTGGTGACCGAAGCCCAAAAACTGACAAAAATACTGAATCTGGATCTAGGGATTTTTGGGATTCTGATAGTGGCTTTCGGCACCACCGTTCCGGAGCTTAGCTTCGGCATAAAATCAGTCCTGATGAAACACGAGCAAATGACCCTTGGCAACGCCATCGGCTCCGTAGCCGTGAATTCAACATTGATCCTCGGTCTTTTGGCTTTAATCTCGCCTTTCAGCATGGAATTTATCCCGAATCTAAAACTTTCAATCGCCGCTCTCGTGATTTCTTTATGGCTTTTCAATATCTTCCTCACCAGTGAAAAACCGAAAATTTCTCAAAGAGAAGGATTAATTTTACTGCTCGTTTATTTCGCCTTCGCGGCGGTTTCGTGGCTCCTGGTCAGATAAAAATACTTCTACCAGAGCTTTTTAGCCTCCTCCCAAATTCTGGGGTCGTTTTGGACGGTCTTCATCCAGTACCACCACTCGCCTCCCCAGAGATAAAATCTTGAAAAGCCGCTTTTTTCGGCAAACTCAATCACTTTTTTAAATTTTTCCAAATCCATAGTCCTTTTTTGCTCTTCCACCGGAAGATTATAAAGCAAGACCGGCCCCCAAGGTTCTGCCTGAAGTTCAGTTATAATAGTTTCTTTGCCGAATATTTTGTTAATCAAATCTGCCTTAGCCCGGTAAAACCTTGGCGGAAAAGGATAACGGATATAAAATCCGTTCCACTTATTAAAAAAGATGGTTTTAAAAAAGCCGGGGAAACTGAACCAGACTCTTCGGTACATTGTCGCTCCGGGAATATCAGCTATTCCGGCAGTAGTAAGCCAAAACGACCACTCTCCGCTATCGGTTATGACAACCGGCCGGTCATCAAGGTCTCTAACCAGCTTAATTTCCCTTTTTAAAAATTCTTTGTCCTCGGCTGGGCACTCGCCAAATCTAAAAAACGGTTCGTTCTCTATCTGCCAAGCCCAAATGGTTTGATCGTCTTTATACCTTAAAATCAATTTTTTCAGCCACTCCAATAATTTTTCCTGCTTTTTCTCCTTATCCAGCCCGCTTGCCCAAGACGGCTCGTAACACTCGGGCCAGCGAGGAAGTTTCATGCCGATAACTAAAAGAACCGGAACGCCCCGCTCCTTTGCCCTTTCCAACTGCCAGTCTAAGTCAGTAAAATTATATCTATCGTCCGACGGCTCGCCAAGGTCCCAATAAGCCGGAAGTCTTAAGTCGCTGATTTTTAAATCATCCAGAAGCGAGAGATAAACTTTTTTCCAATCCATGCCAAAAGCTTGGGCGTGCTTCTCTGAAAAATGGATGCCCCAGGAAATTTCTTTAGCCGGCTCCGGAAACCCGACAAAAAAATAAATAAAAATTGCTAAAATCAGAATTAAGATGACTACTCTAAATATGGAACTTTTCTTTATCATTTAGTAAACCCCCACACCAAACGAGCGATTATCGCTTCGCGATTTTTTAGCCTTTAAGCCTTCGCTCGTTATGGTGTGGGGGTAAGCCCCCACACCAAACAAGGATTTATTCTTTGGGTGGGGTTATAAATTCTTAGATAATTCAAAATAATTTAATTACATAACAACCGGCCTGTTTTAATTTCTGAATGGAAATTTAAACATATCCTCGTTATGGTGTGGGGGTAAAAAGCAACGCGGTGCCAAGGACAATAAAAGCGACGGCAATGGCTTTTTGGCTTAGGGTCTTCCTTGAAACTTCTTCCTCTAATAATCTCGGAAATCTTAATGAGATCAAAACGCTTAGAACCAGCAAAAAGACATATTGAGTGCCTTGCAAAGCGTTAATGACCGGGATAAATACCAAGGGCGACAAAGCAATGGCCCAATTCTGCAAAATATTGGCGCCGGCTCCGACAATTTGATTTGCCACAAATATGCCCATTGTTTTTTTCCGGAAAGTAGCCCGGCGCTTGAATAATTCCGCTTTGACCTCTTTGGAAAAAAGTAAAAGGCCTAAAGCCGGCGCTAAGGAACCCAACTTAATCATAATTAAACCGCTCCAAAATGGCTGGCTTAAATAAACATAGCCCGAAAGAACAAAAGATAAGGCAAAAAGGAAAGCGGCCGACGCAGAAATTAAAAAACTCTTATAGGTAACCGACCTCTCGCGGCTCCAATTTATCAATACGCTGCCGCTTAGGAGCAGGATAAAAGCCGGCCATTTTGAAAAAGGCAAAAGTTCTTCTCCCAAAGAAAAAAAATAAATCAAGAAAACGCTGAAGATCGGCGCTAAGCCGCCGACGGCCGGCACTATGCGCGAAGCTTCAAAAAGTCTTAGCCCCCGATAAAACTGGAGGATTGCCAAAATAAAGACTGCTCCGGCGCTTAAAGACAATACTGTTTGCCGAAAATCAGGAAAGCGAAAATCAACAAAAGGAATTAAAATCGCTAATAAAGCGCTTAAGAAACCGATATAAAAAGCATAGATGCGGGGGCTTGGAATCAAGCTGACTAAAAGCCGCTTGTCCACTAAATTCACCCCGGCCAAAATAAAATAAGAAGCAATGGCAATTATAAACCAATTCATTTTGAGATTATTTTAGTAATATTATCAACTCCTGATTTCTCGGCTTCAACAAAACCATCCATTGCCGCTTCGGCAAACCAGCCGTCTTTCAATAAATCAAAAAGCCACTGCTGGACAAAAGCGGGATTTTTCTGAGGCAGGCCGGCGCCAAGCTGGACCAGCCAATCCTTATTGAAATCTTCCTGTGATCCAATTGGCGGAGCAATGATAATCGGCAGCCCCAAAGCAGTGTAAAACGAGAGTTCGCTGGGTTTGGTCCATAAGATATCGGTTTTCCTCAATGTCTCGTTGAACTGCCGAAAAAAATCAAATAAGTCCTTGGTAAAAATAATCTCCAAATTGCCGCCAAGAAACTTATTGAGTTTCAGATTATCAATGCTCTTTAAAAGAAATTCATTTACTTCTTTTCGAATCCCGATAGCTAAAAAAATTTTTATTCTGCCGGCTTCAAGGCTTTTCCTTAATCCTTTTAAAATCGAAGCGGCTAACCCTTTTTGGGCGCCGGCTCCGCCAATGGCAAAAAGAATAGTTAATGGCCGGCTGGATTTTTCAGCTAAACCCCCACACCATAATGAGGACTCGCTCTGCCAATTTGGTCGCCAAGGGCGACCTGTCCTCGTTTGGTGTGGGGGTAAATCACCAAGACGTTCTTTGATCAACGACCCATATCTTTGCCTGTATTTTCCAGCCGGATCTAAATTCAGGATTCTCTTGCGCAAATCTTCCTTAATAATCTCATAATTTTCACCGATATTTTCCATCGGCAATGGATAGCCGGTAAAAATTATATTTTCTTTTTTGACTCCATAAAGCGCTAATCTTGCCGCCACTCGGCTTGTCGGAGCCAAATATTTAATCCGGCTGGTTAAAGGATGAAGCGGGGCCCAGGCTCTTGATGCGTCTGTATCGGAAACAAGGCAAAAAATGTCGCCCGGGTATTCAAAAAATTCCGCCATAAAAGCAGGAATAAAAAAAGTGGCGATGATCGGCAGGTTCGGATTTTCTCCTTTCAGTTTTTCAATCAAGTCACGGCCCCATCCTTTTTTAAACAAAGCATAGCTGTTTTTCAAAGCTAAATTTGATTTAGAGTGGCTTATCTTTGGATAAAAAGGCGCTATTTTTTGGAAAGCATCAAAAATTTTGAATACTCCCCTGCCAATCAAGGGAACCTCGTGAAAATTAGAAATAAAATTATAAAAATTATGCAGCTTCTCCCAGATTTTTTTGTCCATTTTGGGCATCGGGTCATAATTATTAGCGGTGATGATTTCGCCCTTGAAAGCCAGATGTCTTAATGGATAAGCTGTCCGCTGATGGCCATAGCCCATATCCACGCTAACCACCCAAGTTTTTGGATATTGATCGTCTCCGGTCATGCCTATATTCTAACAAAAAAGTCCGGATCCGACATTGTGGGTCAGATTCGGACCGGATAGAACGCTTTTCAACTCTACCCCGTATATCAACATCGGTTGGCCTTCGGCTAAATAATTGAAAATATGCCGATGTTGTATTACGGGGTCTACTCAAATAATAAAGCGTAAACCGCGCCGATGGCGAATAAAACCATCATTATATTCAACAGCCAGGGATGAAAATTCAAAGAATATTCCG
>CAYJSC010000059.1:0-3492 GCA_964372475.1 uncultured Gammaproteobacteria bacterium
GGTCAAAAAGTCCCCGGTTACCAAGAAGAGAATAGGGAACACCAGCACGTTTAAAAGCGGCAACAAAAGAGTCTAAATGATTATTGGCTCTGGCCAAAATGGCAAAACTGGCGTAGGTATAGTTGTTGTTGTTGCCGACTAACGAGAGAATCTTATCGGAAATCGCTTCGGCCTCTTTTTCCATCGTATCTTGATTAATTATAATGGGATAATCTCCGGTTTTTTTTCGCGCGCTAACTAGGTGTTTATCAATTTTAATTTTTACTTCCAAACGATCGGGATTGTTGTTTTGAATAAGTTCATAGGAACTATCCAAAATTTTTTGCGTTGAGCGATAATTTTTCTTCAAAACCACAGTTTTAGATTTAGGGTAAGCTTTGCGAAAATCCAAGACATTAGAAACAGAAGCGCCTCTGAATCTGTAAATCGATTGATCATCGTCACCGACGACAAGTAAATTAGGGTTTTTCTCTCTTGGAGCAAGAAGTTTAATAATTTCAAACTGGGCAAAATTGGTGTCTTGGAACTCGTCAACGAGAATATATTTAAATTGCTGTTGATATTTTTTCAAAACCGAAGGACGGGTTTTAAATAACTGAATGGTCCAAAGTAAGAGGTCGCCAAAATCCATCGCGTTTTCTTTAATTAGTAGTTCCTGATATTTTTTATATGCGTTAGCTAGCTCTAGTAATTTTTCTCTGTCTTCAATCAGGGCTTCATTGTCAATATCATTCGTCATTCTGGCTTGTCCAGAATCCGTTTCTTTTTTGATTCTGGAGTCGCTTCGCTCCCCAGAATGACGGAGAGTGGTGGCATATTTGAAAAATTCCTCTGCGCTGACTATTTCGTCTTTGGCGCGAGAAAATAACTGTAGCATAGCAGAAATAAATTTAGTGGGGTTGCCAAGCGGGCGGTAGTGTTTTAAATCAAATTCAAAAAGATGTTTTCTCACCAAAAGCCATTGTTCTGGCTCCGAAAGAATTTTAAATGAGGGATCCAGGCCGATTTCTAGGGCCTCATCTTGTAAGACGCGATCACAAAAGGAATGAAAAGTAAAGAGCCAGGGTTCTTCATAGCCAAGAGGCATGACTTCGTCTACTCTACTGAGCATCTCCGCGGCTGCCTTTTCGGTGAAAGTTACGGCCAAAATTTCTTTCGGCGAAGCCTTTTTTGTTGACAACAGATATCTAATTCTTTCGGTGATAACAGTAGTTTTCCCCGTTCCCGCGCCGGCCACGACCAATAAAGGACCACGATCATAAGTTATAGCTCTTTTTTGTTCAGAGTTAATAGTAATATCGGTCATGGCGTTTGGGGAATGTCTTCAACTTTCAATTGTTTTAAAATTTCCTCTGGTTCCAAACCTAGCGAATCACTGGCACTTATTTTTTGCCCCAAATTTGTAAAAGAGTTAGTTACATTTCCCATTTGAGTGTAAGCGTTATTAACATGTTTACC
This sequence comes from uncultured Gammaproteobacteria bacterium, assembly GCA_964372475.1. Classification (GTDB taxonomy): domain Bacteria; phylum Patescibacteriota; class Microgenomatia; order JACPZF01; family JACPZF01; genus JACPZF01. The sequence goes on from CAYJSC010000059.1 coordinate 1,459, forward strand.
AAGAACCGATAAATTACCTTCAACTCTTTCATAATCACCTTTAATCGAGCGCAATAATTTAAAAACCTCTTTAGATTTGCTTTCTAATTTTTTTCCTTCAAAAGAAAGAAGGATCATTTGTAAGTGGGCATAAAGAGTGGATGGCGAAACCGGGTAGACTCTTTGTCTTCTGGCAAAATTAGTCAGTTCCACTTCCTGCGCAATTTCATAAAAAACGGTTTCCGAGGGAATGTACATTAGGGCGAAATCCATGGTGCCCTCTTCCGGCAAAATATATTTATTAGAAATGGTTTCGATATGTTTTTTAACGTCCCTGATGAAATCTTTTTTAGCTTGATTTCGTTCTAGTTCGGTTTTGCCTTTGGCCATTCTCTGGAAATTTTCCATGGGGAATTTTGAATCGATGGGAAGAATTCCGGCGTCGGTTTTGATCGCCGCGTCGACTTTTTCACCCGAGCGAAACTGATACTGCAAAAAGAAATTATTCTTCGGAAACATTTGGCCTATTAAATCTGATAAAACTTCTTCCCCGATTTCTCCTCTTAGTTTTGGTGATTTTAAAAAGTCCTGCAAATCTTTCATGCTGCGGCCGATTTCTGACATCTGACCGATCTCCCGGCTGACTACGCCAATAACTTGCGCGGCTTTGTCCAGGCGATCGTTTAAAGCCTTAGTGTTTTGTTGTAGAGTCTGGTTAATATTTTGATTGGTAGAACGCAAGGCCTCATTGAGGGTTTTGTTTAGAGTATTTAGGGAATTTTGCGTTGATTTAGCCCATTCTAAAATGGTATCGTCGGGTTTGTTTTGCTCTTTTAATTCCGCCAATTTTTTATTAAACCACCACCCGAGGGCGATTAAAACTAGAAGAATCAGAATGATTAATAAAAACATTTCGGAAGACAAGGCGGTACTATTATACCAGCAAAAGAGCTAAAATATACCCATCTTACTCAGATTTTGCAAAATCAGCATAAGTGGGGCATAGTTTTAGGACTCCAAATATGAAAAGACATAAAAAAAGTTTAATTATTAAAGGTCTAATTAGTTTAATTCTCTGGATCGGGTTTTTATACGTAGTATCCTCTTTTCCTCCCGAAGGGCCCTTCTTGCCTTTATTTTTTATTCTCCTCTTTTTTACGCTTTTCTTTTTCCTAAGAATTTTTTCCCGTTTGGCTCTGACTTTATCAATCGGTATAATAGGATATCTACTTCTTCGTTTTTTACAAATGGACAACCATTTGAATTTGGTTTTGCTCCTAGCTCTCATGGTAACGATTGGGATTTATCAAAATAAAGGATAATGTCTGGATCAGAGAGACGGATATTGTAAATCTGGGAAGATGTGATAGAATAATGTTTATGAATATATGCAGAAATACCTCCATGATGATGGTCATGACAACCGTCTGAGCGGAGGTTTTATAATGGAAAACAAACCTCCGCAAGGAGGTTTTTTTATGGGCTTGTCGATAAATTGTCATACAGAAAAGCTAGTAATTACCACGCACTGTAGCGCGGCGGCAGGGATCAGTAAGTTCCACGGACTAGACTATGGAACTTACTAAATACTTAAAAATATGCTCTGCCTTGCAGAACAAAGGAGATAGATATGAATAATTTTTATTTCAAAGTTTCAAAACAAGCGATTAATTTAGCAATAAAAGTTCTGGCAGTACAAATAATAGGAATAGATAATAGTTCCTATAACATCGAATTTGAAGAACATAAAAACAAAGAAATCGAAGAAATTAAAGAATACTGGAAAGAAAATAAAGTAATTTGTAGGTTAGAGGTAATACAATGTGAACAAACAAAAGTTACTGCGCAAACAAGAGAAATATTTTTGTTAGTTCAAGGAAACGGCAACGTAGAATATGACTACATAAAATCAGCATTACAAGAAACCTGCGAATGTATAAAAAAATATTGTGGTGGAGAAATTATAAACTTATAATAAGGAGATAATGAACAAATTTTATTTGACGACAACCCTGCCATACGTAAATGCTGCTCCGCACATTGGTTTTGCTTTGG